>NZ_JBEZJP010000675.1:0-2682 GCF_040653175.1 Actinomadura sp. NPDC048032 | reverse complement strand
GGACCGGCCGCGTTGCCCGAGGCCCCAGAAACGCGCTGATGCTGTCGAGTCATAAACCATTCCCTGAACGTCAGAGGGTGTCTCCGAACCCAGAATGCGAAGGGTGTATTCCTCCTGCTTCTGCAGGATGCCAGCCGTGGTCCGGCCAGTTCTTACATCTGCGTACACACCTCTTTAGCCTGCGTGCACTGATGTGCCCCGCCCTCCGTGGAGTCACTAACGAGAAGAGGTCGGTGTGCCACGCAGGAAGGGCTACCCGCCGGAGTTCCGCCGCAAGGTGTTGGATCTGGTCGAGGCCGGACGTCCGGTCCGGTAGGTCGCCCGTGATTCAGGGATCAGCGATCAGTGCGGCCGCCAGCATTCAGAACCCAGGACGTGAGGGTCACGCGCCCGTGTCACGCGGCGTCATGGCAGGCCCGTCACGGCCGTCATAGAGCGCTGACCTGTAACCCCCTGCCCCCGCGCGTGACACCGCCCGGCCGTCATACGTGATCGACAACTCGGCGGCGGGCGGCCCCCATGATCATTTCGGTAATGCGATAGGTGTGAGGGCCGGACGCGGGGGCGTGGTCCTGGTGGACGTCGACGAGGTGGCTGAGGGGGCGTACGTCTGGGAGTTCACGCAAGCCGATGACGTGACGTACAGGTCCGACTTGCAGTGGCTTTAGGGCAGAACAAGTTATGCGTTATGTCGGACTTACAGTCCTGGCGCTCGCGGTGAGCGGGGCCGCCGGCGACCGTAGCTCGTCCCGCCCTCTCCGTCCCCGGTCTCCGCGTACTTTCAGGACCCGGGGCGGGACGACCGGACCGGCAAGACCGGCCCCTGCGTCCCCGCTCTCCGCGCCCCGCACGGCCGGAAGTGGGAACCACTACTACATCTTCCTACCGGCCGTCCGGCCGCTCCGGACCGTCCCCGCACTTGGCACATCGGGCCCCGGGGCGACCGCCGCGGAAAGCTCCCGGGACTGCCGCCGGCCCCACCGCAGCACGACAATCAGTGGCACGGCGGCGGCCAGCACGAACCCGCCGGTGAGCTGGGCGCGGTTCGCCGAGATCTGCAACCCGTCCTTACCGGCCAGCGGGGCGAAGGTCACCGCCGCCAGCGCCAGGACTGCGACCACTGCCGCCAGTGCCGCCAGCCATGGCCACCAGGCCCTGCCGTTGCGCATGGTCGCGATCCTGGTCCCACAAGACGCCTACTAACAGCCGAAGTCCACTACTGGCCCGTGCGTGGTGCGCGCTGCTCCCTGCCGCACGTCACGCCGCGGCAGGCAGTAGGGGATCATCGCTTGGTGCTTTTCACTGCACTAACTCTTGATCACCTGGCCGAGGCCCGGGGTCGTTCAGGAGGGCGGTGTAGTCGACTCGGCCTCGAAGGTCCGCAGGAAGGGGCCGACGAGTGACCGCTCCGGGGCCCTTGGTGAGTTCGGCCCAGCTCGCACTCGTGGCCTCTGCGTAGGTGTCCTCGTTGTAGCGAGCCCGGCTTGCAAAGCCCGTGACCATCCCGTGAGCAGGCAGGCATGCTGCGTGTGCTGACCGCCGATCGTCTCGCTCCGCCCGGGGAGATCCTGCGCCGGCTGAACGACGCGATGGAGACGCTGGCGCCCGAAGTGACGGCGACGTGTGCCCTGGCCCGCGTCGAGGAGGCCGGGCCCGGCCGGTGGCGGCTCAACTATGCGGTGGCCGGGTACCCGCCGCCGCTCCTGATGACCGCCGGCGGCAGCTGTCGGCGTACAACTCCCGCTGCGGAGGCGAGTACACGTAGACGTACACAGGCCGAGGACGGTTAGCCGGTGGCGGTGATGCACTCGCACGCCGATCCCTGGACCAGGTGTGCGACGGCCATCTGGCCGACCTGCCCATCACCGACACCGATGACATCGCCATGATCGCCGTCCGAACATCCGACACCCACTCGCGGCGTCGGGAGTCACCCGCAAGAGCGGATGCGACGGGGCGGGGGTAGTGTCGAGCCAGGCTCCGGCGCGGTGTCGACCGTCACGCTCACCCAGCGCACGGGGGCATGTGCCCGAGCGCGGCGAGCCAGCCGCCCCAGGAGGCGATCCAGGTGTCGGCGTCGCTGCGGTCGGCCAGCCAGGTCGAGGCGGGGACGACGCGGAGGGTGGCGGTCAGCAGGCCGGCGCGGCGGTCCCACACGATTCCGTACCGGCCGCCGTAGCCGTCCTCGGCACTGAGCAGCGTCAGCGGCGCGAGAACGCCCGGGAGCTGGAACGCGCGGGGGTGGTCGATGACGACGCCGGCCCGGTAGCGGGTGTGGCCGCGCCACACGCCCCAACGCCAGCGGCACCGCGCCAGAACGACGCGCGCCAGCGGCACGCCACCGACCCGGACCAGGCTCAGCGCCACCGATGAATCGCGCCTACAAGTGGGAACGCGGTGAGCAGGGACGAGATCAGACTCATCGATGCTCGTCGCTGACCAGGCGCCGGATCTCAGCGAGGGCCTGGTGCGCCTTGCCCGGCAGGGCGACCTTCGACGGTCCTTGACGAGCCGAAGCATCCGCACATACGGGACGCGCACCACGCCACCGACCCGCGCTGTCAGCAGTCCGTAGCGGGCCGTTGCGTCCCGCGACTCCGGTCCACCGTCGCTGACGATCGCCAGCACGGCCACGCGCTCGCCCCACTCGTGCACCGCGCCGCTGCGGCCCGGCGCCGTCCA
>NZ_JBEZJP010000674.1:0-2684 GCF_040653175.1 Actinomadura sp. NPDC048032 | reverse complement strand
GGCGTCCACCAGGAGCTGCCCTTCTACCAGGAGATCGAGTTCTACCCGCCGGGGCAGTACGCGCGCGGCATCAAGCAGCTCGAAGTGACGTTCGTGTCGTACCCGCAGTCGATGGAGGTCGTGCTGGAGCTCGACAAGCGCGGCGGGGTGTTCACCGAGGGCCATGACGCGTTCAGCCGGTTCACGGTCGACTACGCGACCGTCGAGCACACCAACTGGGAGCAGCAGCTCGACGGCTTCCTGCAGGAGGCCGGGCGCCGCCGGGGCTTCTTCTGACCGCCGGCCGGTCGATCACCGGGACCCCTCCGCGATGTTGATCGCGGAGGGGTCTCCGCGTAGAAAGGGGTCCCGTGCCCCAGCCCCCCGGACTGAACCACGCGGAACGGCGCCTCTGGACGGCGTTCCCCACCGGCGCGGCCGTCGTCCTCGGCGACGACCGCCCGGCCGGCCCCCTGCCCGACCGCATCGTCCGCGCCGAGATCATCACCCGGCTGCTGCTCGGCGAGTGCGAGCCGCGTCCCGGCGCGGTCGCGGCCGTCCGGCTCCGCGGCGCCTACGTCACCGGGCGGCTGGACGTCGCCGGGGGCCGCGTCGAGGCCGAGCTGCTCCTGGAGGACTGCCGGCTCGTCGAGGAGCCGGTGTTCGCCAACGCCGAGACGCGCCAGCTCCGGTTCTCCGGCTGCCGGATGCCCGGCTTCGACGGCGGCGGCCTGCGCACGGACGGCTTCCTCAGCCTGTCCGGGTCCGAGATCGAGGGGGAGGTGCGGCTGCCGCGGGCGCAGATCCTCGGCGGCCTGCGGATGAACGGGACGCGGGTCACCGCGTCGGCGCCGGAGAAGTGGGCGGTCTCCGGCGGCGCCCTCGTCGTGGACGCCGGGGCGTTCATCCGGGACGCCGAGATCACCGGCGGGGTGCGGTTCGTGGGAGCGCGGATGAACGGCGGGCTGTTCATGGAACGCACCACGCTCACCAATCCGGGCCGCATCGCGCTGGACGCGCAGAACATCGTCGTCGAGGACACCGCCGAGCTGAGCCACGGGTTCAGCACGTTCGGCACCGTCCGCCTGCGCAGCGCCCGCGTGAACGGCGTCCTGTCGTTCATCCGGGGCCGCCTGGACTCCTCCGACCCGGCGCGGATGGCCCTGCACGCCAGCCACATGCAGGTCGACGAGCTGCTGCTGTGGCCGGCGGAGCCGATCAAGGGCCGGGTGTCGCTGTCGTACTCCAGGATCGACCTGGTCATGGACCATCCGGACATCTGGCCGGACGAGCTGTACCTGAACGGCATGACGTACCAGACCCTGCGCGGCGCCGAGTTCAAGCACCGGCTCAGCTGGGTGTCGCGGGACCCGGAGTTCCACCTCCAGCCGTACGAGCAGCTGGCCGGCTGGTACCACGGCATCGGTCACGACGACCTGGCCCGGAAGGTGCAGCTCGCCAAGATGCGGGCGCGGCGCCGAGGGCTGCACCCGGTCGCCCGGGCGTGGAACCACGTGCTCGACTGGACGGTCGGGTTCGGCTACCGGCCCTGGCTGGCGTTCGCGTGGTTCGCCACCCTGCTGGCCGCCGGAACGACGGTGTTCTCGATCGAGCATCCGCGCGCGGTCAAGCCGCCGGACGAGCTGCCGTCCTTCCACGCGCTGATCTACACGCTGGACCTGCTGATCCCGCTCGACACGTTCGGGCAGCAGCTGTCCTACGACGCGGTGAACTGGTCCCGCTGGGTGGCGTATGCGCTGGTCGCGACGGGGTGGGTGCTGGTGACGGCGCTGATCGCCGGCGCGGCGCGGGTGCTGCGCCCGAACTGAGCGCGACCCCGCCTCGGGACGGGGCCGAACCAGCGCGCCGTCCCGCGCGTCCATCCGGGGTAGGGGATCGACGAGAATGGGGCGCCATGGGCACGTATCTGATCACGGGCGCGACCGGCGGCATCGGCACGGCGGTGGCGGAGCTGCTGCGCGAGCGCGGGCACGACCTCCTTCTCACCGGCCGCTCCGCCGAGCGCCTGGACAAGCTCGCGGCGACGCTGCGCGGGGGCGCGCACGCGGCCACGCAGGTCATCAACCGGGGGGCGGTCGCCTCGCCGCCCCGCGCGGCGTCGATCGGCACGATCCCGCTCGACCTGACCGAGCCGCGCCGCATCGAGGCGCGGCTCGCGGCGGTCGGGATCCCCGCCCGGCTGGACGGCGTCGTCCACGCGGCGGGCATGGTGCATCTGGGCACGGTCGCCGCCACCGAGGCCGACGAGTGGATCGAGCACCTGTCGGTCAACCTGGTGTCGGCCGCGGAGCTCACGCGGCTCCTGCTGCCCGCGCTGCGCGCCGCCGAGGGCCACGTGGTGTTCGTCAACTCCACGGCGGGGCTGCGCGCCAACCCCGAGTGGTCGGCGTACGCGGCGAGCAAGTTCGGCCTGCGGGCGCTGGCCGACTCGCTGCGCGCGGAGGAGCCGTCCCTGCGCGTCACGAGCGTCTACCCGGGGCGGACGGCCACGGAGATGCAGCGCAGCGTGCGCGCCCAGGAGGGCCACCCCTACGCCGAGGACGACTTCGCGGCCCCCGCCACGGTCGCGCGCGTGCTGGTCGCCGCGCTGGAGACGCCGCGGGACGCGGTCGTCTCGGACGTCACCGTCAGGCCGAACCCGTCGCGGAGCTGACGGTCGCGTCGCCGCCGGGCGGCGCCGCGAC
>NZ_JBEZJP010000673.1:0-2687 GCF_040653175.1 Actinomadura sp. NPDC048032 | reverse complement strand
ACGACCCCGGTGGCCGCGGCCGCGATGGCCGGCGCGAGCGGGAACACCCGGACGCGGCCCGCGCGGCGGTGCGTCCCCGTTCGCGGCGCCGCCGCGCCGCGCGGGGGCGCATGGCCGACGCCGCCAAGGCCGGTCCGGCGCTCGCGCAGCTGCTGGCCAGCATCGGGGCCTGCGAGGCCGGCCACGCCATGACCGTCAAGGGCGGTGCGCCGCCCGTCCGGTCGAGGTCGGACGCCGAGGCCCTGCAGACCGCGCTGGCCGCCGAGCACGCGGCCGTCTACGGGTACGGGGTGCTCGGGGCCCGCCTGCGGGGCACGCTCCAGCAGACCGCGAAGGACCTGTGGAACGTGCACCGCGCCCGGCGCGACCAGCTGGTCTCGGTCCTGTCGGTCGCGCCGGTCGCCGCGGCGTCCGCCTACAGGCTGCCGGTCCAGGTCACCTCCGCCCGCGCGGCCGCGCAGCTCGCGGCGGCCCTGGAGAGCGCCCTCGTGCCGGCCTACGTCGGTCTCGCGGGCGCCTCCTCCCCCGACCTGCGCGCGTTCGCCGCCGACAGCGCGCAGCGGGCCTCGGCGTGGGCGGCGCGCTGGCGGTCCAGGTCGGGTTCCGCGGCGCCGCCGGAGGCGTTCCCCGGGCTGCCGTCCGCGGCGCTGTCCCCCCGTCCCGAACCGGGTGAGTGATCTTCGGCACGACGGGAACGAAGGGCCCGATCAGCGACGTTGATCCCATCGCGGGATGACTTCGGGGGAGGGAGCCCACGTGACCACGAATCCGCAGGCGGGCAGGACGAGCGCCCTCGACGAGCTGCGGGCCGCCTACCACGAGCAAAACCGTCGCCGGCGCCGCCCAGGACGTCCGGGTCGCGCCCGTCGACGGCGAGCGTGGCGCCCTGCGCGACGGCGCCGTCCAGATAGGACGCCACCCTGTCCCGGTGCGCCCTCGTGACGAGCGGCCCCATCTGCGCCTCGGGGTGGTCGCCCGGCCCCACCCGCAGCCCGGCGACCCGCTCCTTGATCTTGGCCGTCAGCTCGTCCCCGACCGGGTCCACGGCGACGACGACGGAGATCGCCATGCACCGCTCCCCCGCCGACCCGAAGCCGGCCGACACCGCGGCGTCCGCCGCGAGGTCGAGGTCGGCGTCCGGCAGCACGAGCATGTGGTTCTTGGCCCCGCCGAGCGCCTGCACCCGCTTGCCGTTCGCGGCCGCCGTCCCGTAGATGTGGCGCGCGACCGGGGTGGAGCCGACGAAGCTGACCGCCCTGACGTCGGGATGGCGCAGCAGGCCGTCCACCGCCGCCCTGTCCCCGTGCAGGACGTTGAAGACGCCGTCCGGCAGCCCCGCCTCGGCCCACAGCTCGGCGAGCCGGACCGACGCCGACGGGTCCTTCTCGGACGGCTTGAGCACGAACGTGTTCCCGCACGCGATCGCGACGGGGAACATCCACATCGGCACCATCGCCGGGAAGTTGAACGGGGTGATCCCGGCGGCCACGCCGACCGGCTGGAGGATCGAGTAGGCGTCCACCCGCGAGGAGACGTTCTCGGAGAACCCGCCCTTGAGCAGGTGCGGGATGCCGCAGGCGAACTCGGCGACCTCCAGCCCCCGGGCGACCTCGCCGGCCGCGTCGGCGACCACCTTGCCGTGCTCGGACGAGATGAGCCGGGCGAGCTCCCCGCGGTGCGCGTCCACCAGCTCGCGGAAGCGGAACAGCACCTTCGTGCGCTGCGAGAGGGAGGCGTCCCGCCAGCCGGGGAACGCCGCCTTCGCGGCGGCGACCGCGGCGTCGACCTCCGTGTCCCCGGCGAGGTCGACGGTCCCGGCCACGCGCCCGGACGCGGGCTCGAAGATCTCGCCGCGCCGGGCGCTCTCCCCGCCGTACGGCTTCCCGCCGATCCAGTGCGTCACGTGCCTGGTCATGCGTCCTCCCGGCGAGCGGCCGTCTCCGGCCCGCCGGCGACGGCGGTCCCGTTGACGGCTTCCAGCGATGCGATCAGGATGCCGAGGCCCTCCGCGGCCTCGTCGTCGGTGAGGGTCAGCGGTGGAGCCATGCGCACCACGTTGCCGTACAAGCCGCCCTTGCCGACCAGCAGCCCCCGCTCGCGGGCGGCCTCCATCAGCGCGGCGGCGAGCGGCGGGCTCGGCTCGCCCGTCCGCGGGTCGGCCAGCTCGACCGCGAACATCAGGCCCTTGCCCCGCACGTCCGCCACGATCGGGAACCGGCCGGCCGCCGCCGACAGCCCCCCGATGATCGTCGCGCCCTGCCGGGCGGCGTTGGACCGCAGGTCGTGGTCGAGGACGTAGTCGAGCGTGGCGTTGGCCGCGGCCATCGACACCGGGTTGCCGCCGAAGGTGGAGATGCCGACCGCGTGGAGGCCGTCCATGAGGTCGCCGCGCGCGACGACGCCGCCGACCGCGAAGCCGTTGCCGAGCCCCTTGGCGAAAGTGATCACGTCCGGGGTGACGCCGTGGTCGTCGATCCCCCAGAAGCCCTGGCCCGTCCGCCCCCAGCCGGTCTGCACCTCGTCGGAGATGAACAGGATGCCGAACTCGTCGAGGACACGCTTGTAGGCGGCGAACAGGCCGTCCGGCGGCATCGTGAAGCCGCCGACGCCCTGGATCGGTTCGGCGATGAGCGCGGCGACGTCGCCGCCGGTCGCGGTGGCCAGCACGTGCCGCAGGTCCTGCGTGC
>NZ_JBEZJP010000672.1:0-2696 GCF_040653175.1 Actinomadura sp. NPDC048032 | reverse complement strand
CCTCCCGCCGGCTCAGCCGCACCAGGTCGGCCAGCACGCCCAGCGCCAGGTCCACAGGCTCGTCGAGCACGTACAGGACGCCGACCAGGCCGGAGCCGATCTGCGTCGCCAGCCGGATGCGCTGGGCCTCCCCGCCGGCGAGCGTGGCGGACGCCCGGTCGAGGGTCAGGTAGTCGAGGCCGACGTCCAGCAGGAAGCCGAGCCGGGCGTTGATCTCCTTGAGGACGCGTTCGGCGATGTGCGCCTCGCGCTCGTTCAGTTCGAGCGCGAGCAGGAACTTCGCGGCCTCGCCGATCGGCATCGAGGCGACCTCGGCGATCGACATCCCGCCCATGGTGACGGCCAGCACGACCGGCTTCAGCCGGGCGCCCTCGCACGTCGGGCACGGGATCTCGCGCATGTAGCCCTCGAACCGCTCCCGGCTGGAGTCGCTCTCGGACTCGGCGTGGCGCCGCTGGATGTAGGGGACGACGCCCTCGTAGGCCGTGTAGTACGACCTCGTGCGGCCGT
Organism: Actinomadura sp. NPDC048032; assembly: GCF_040653175.1. NCBI lineage: Bacteria > Bacillati > Actinomycetota > Actinomycetes > Streptosporangiales > Thermomonosporaceae > Actinomadura > Actinomadura sp. NPDC048032. The sequence goes on along the minus strand of NZ_JBEZJP010000672.1, from coordinate 2,186 downwards.
AGCGGTTCTTGTAGCGGACGTGGACCTGCGTCTCGTGCCCGTTGAGGATCGCCTTGCGCGCCTTGGCGGGCAGCCGGTCCCACGGCGTGTTCAGGTCGAAGCCCATCGCGTCGCCCAGCGCCGACAGCAGCCGCAGGAAGTAGTCGCTGACGTGCCCGCCCGACCACGGCTGGATCGCGCCCTCGCCGAGCGAGAGCTCCCCGTCGGGGACGACGAGCTCGGCGTCGACCTCCATCCGCGTCCCGAGGCCGGTGCAGTCGGGGCAGGCGCCGTACGGCGAGTTGAACGAGAACGAGCGCGGCTCCAGCTCCTCGAACGACAGGTCGTCGTAGGGGCAGTAGAGGTGCTCGGAGTACATCCGGGTGCGGTGCTCGTCGTCCTCGGGCAGGTCGACGAAGTCGAGGACGATCGTGCCGCCCGCCAGGCCGAGCGCCGTCTCGACCGAGTCGGCGAGCCTCTGCCGGGCGGAGTCCTTCACCGAGAGCCGGTCGACCACGACGGAGATGTCGTGCTTCTCCTGCTTCTTGAGCTGGGGCGGCTCGTCCAGGCGGATCATCTGCCCGTCGACCAGCGCCCGCGAGTAGCCCTTGGACTGGAGTTCGCGGAACAGCTCCAGGTACTCGCCCTTGCGGCCGCGGATCACCGGCGCCAGCACCTGGAACCGGGCGCCCTGCTCCAGTTCCAGCACCCGGTCGACGATCTGCTGCGGCGCCTGCCGGCTGATCGGCCGGCCGCACTCGGGGCAGTGCGGGTGCCCGATCCGGGCGTAGAGCAGCCGCAGGTAGTCGTACACCTCGGTGATCGTCCCGACCGTGGACCGGGGGTTCTTGCTGGTGGACTTCTGGTCGATCGAGACCGCCGGGGAGAGCCCCTCGATGAAGTCGACGTCGGGCTTGTCCATCTGCCCGAGGAACTGCCGGGCGTAGGCCGACAGCGACTCGACGTACCGGCGCTGCCCCTCGGCGAAGATCGTGTCGAAGGCCAGGCTGGACTTCCCGGAACCCGACAGACCGGTGAACACGATCATGGAGTCCCGCGGGAGGTCGAGCGAGACGTCCTTCAGGTTGTGCTCGCGTGCTCCACGCACGATGAGTCGGTCATGCACGTTCTTCCGGTTCCTCTTCTGGGCGCGGCGATCTGCGTATACGGCTCGGTATCAAGGCTAGCCACGGGGAGCGACAGGCTCCCCCGGCTTCTCAACAGCGGCGCACGCCGCTGCATTTCATGACGCTACCCGGCCGGTCCGAGCGGTCGGGACGGCACCATCGCACCGTACACGTGTTCGAACGGCGCCCGCCACCGGAACGCCGTCAGGGCGCGGCGCCCCCTTCCGACCACGCGGAACGCGCTTCGCGCGCGGTCGCGGCGGGACCGCGGTCACTCGTCGTCGAGGGCGTGGGAGAGGTAGCGCTCGGCGGAGCGGCGGACGGCCTCCTTCCCGCCGCTGTAGACGATCTTCTTCCACCAGGCGCCGTAGACGCGGTCGAAGTCGTAGGGCTCCAGGAGGCGCAGGGCGCGGCGGACCGTGCGCGGGCGCTCGGGGATGTAGTTCGGGTAGGAGTACATGAAGCTCACCCAGTCGCGGTCGTCGACGACCTGCACGATGTCGCCCGAGAAGAGGGCGCGGGCGTCGCGCCAGTGCAGGACCTGGCCGCCCGCGAAGTGGACGCCCGCGTTGATCAGCGTGAGGCCGTCGGCCAGTTCGAGGGTGTCGCCCGACCAGAAGGCGACCGCGTCGTCCGGCCGGGCCACCCAGCGGCGGTCGGCCTCGTGGACGTACACGGGCGCGTCGAACGCCCGCGCCCACTCGATCATGGTGCCGTAGTAGTGCGGATGGCTGATCGCGATCGCGGAGACGCCGCCGAGGTCGTTCACCCGGCGGACCAGCTCGTCGTCGATGTGGGTGACCATGTCCCACAGGACGTTGCCGGACGGGGCGCGCAGGAGGAGGGCGCGCTGGCCGATGGCGATGGACGGCTCGGCGCCGATCCCGACGACGCCCGGGCCCTCCTCGGCGACGCGGCCGCGGTGGCCGGCGCGCAGTTCCTCCAGGGTCGTCCACCGCTGGCCCTCCCAGCCGACGTACTGCCGCGACGAGGACGGCGACCGGGTCTGCGGGCTCTTCCTCGTCTTCCACGAGGAGGGGCACCAGATCGAATGGCAGGTCAGGGACGGGCGAGTCCAGG
>NZ_JBEZJP010000671.1:0-2734 GCF_040653175.1 Actinomadura sp. NPDC048032 | reverse complement strand
GGTCGACATCTGAGTCGCGGGCCGCCTACTTGGCGCCCTTGCGCTTCTCCTCGGCCTCGGCGATCGAGTCGTGGATGCCGGACGCGGTGACGCCGGGGAAGAGCGCGTCCAGGGCGTCCCATGCGGTGCGGTCGGGGGAGAGGGTGCCGCTGACGCTGGAGCCCAGGTGCTGGACGCTGCCGCGTTCCTTCACCGTCATGAAGCCGGTCACGCGGACGGTCTCCGGGTCGCAGACCCGGTAGAGCTCTTCCTGGGACGTCCTGACCGAGACGGCGTGCTCGTAGATCTCCTTGGGGTCGGTCTCCAGGTCGTGGCGGGTGCGGGCGTCGGTGTCGGCGCCGAGGCCGAAGGCGCGGGTGCCTGCGAGGGGCTGGGTCATGACGTGACCTGCGGAGTCGACGCTCGCGAGCACCTCGGGGCTGAACCCGGTGGCCTGGAATCCGCCCAGGTCGAGCAGGAAGGAGCGGGCCGGGGTGTTGGCCTCCCGGCCGCGGACGTAGGTCGAGACGACGTCGACCGGGTGGGGGACGTCCAGGCGGCGCGACACGATGACCTTCTGGTAGCGGCCCGCGTGGATCTCGGCCACGGCCTCGGCGACGCGATCGCGGTAGGGGGCTCCGCCGGCGCTGACGTCGACGGGCGAAGGCTCGCCGACCGGGTGGCCGTTCGGCCTGGCCAGGAGCTTGGTGACCTGCTCTATGTCCGCTTCGTCTGTGCTGGTGACGGTGACGCGGCCGTTCTCGGCCCGCACCTCCGTGCGGGGGACGATCAGGTGGGCGAGCCGTCCGGAGGGGCGGGCGGCGGCGCACTCGAACGCGATCCAGCCGTAGGCGTTCCAGACGGGCAGGGGCGCGGCGGCGAACGTGTCGCGGAGGGCGTCGGCGGGGCGGCCCGTCCAGGGGCGGGTGAGGGGAGTGTGGCCCGGCCAGCGGGCGTGGACGGCGCCGGCGTCGAGGACGATCTCGGCGAGCATGCCTCCCGCGAACGTCCAGGAGCCGGGCCGCTCGTAGACGACGTAGTCGCCGAACAGGCCCGATCCGGCCAGGCGGGCCATGAGGGCGAGCGGCGCCGAGGGATGCTCGACGACCAGCTCGGCGGGGTTCGCATCGGTGCGCAGACCAGTGGACAAGGCAGCTCCCTCTTCGCGGCCGGAAGGTCAAACTTAGGTAAGGCTAACCTTGCATGATTTTTATAGGCAAGGCTAACCTAACTCGCGGTGGCGAAGCCCGACGACGGAAGAGTTGAGCGTGGAGCAGACGACGGCGGCGCGACGGCGCGAACTGATGCGGCGGATGATGGCCGAGGCCGGGCTGGGCGCGGACACCGCCCGGCTCGCCCCCCGGGGATCGGACGGACCGGCGCCCCTGTCCCACGCGCAGCAGAGCATGTGGCTGCACCACCGCGCCTTCCCGGAGAGCCCCGCCTACAACGTCTGCCTGCTGATCCGCATGTCCGGCCCGCTCGACGCCGGGGCCCTCTGCGAGGCGCTGCGGGCGCTGGTCCGGCGGCACGCCGTGCTCCGCACCGTCTACGCGGAGGGCCCCGATCAGCGGGCGGTGCAGATCGTCACGGAGGACGACTCGCTCGACCTGCCGCCGGTCCGGTGCGCGGACGCCGGGGCGCGGGCGGCGGAACTGGCGGCGCTGCCCTTCGACCTGCGGGCCGAGCGGCCGATCCGGCTGGAACTGCTTCGGCTGGGTGAACACGAGCACGCGCTGGTGCTCGTCGTGCATCACATCGCCTGGGACGGCATGACCTGGGGTTCGCTCTCGCGCGACCTCTCAGCGCTCTACCGCGCGGCCGTCACCGGGGCCCCGGACGGGCTGCCCTCGCTGGACGTCCAGTACGCCGACTACGCCGAGTGGGAGCAGCGGCGGCCCGTCGCCGAGGACGATCTCGCGTACTGGCGAGAACGCCTCGATCCGCCCCCGGCCCCGCTCGACCTGCCCGCGGACCGTCCGCGGAGCGCGGTCGTGTCCGAGCGCGGTGGACGGCGGGCGCGCCGCTTCGAGGACGACGTGACCGAGGGCATGCGCAAGCTCGCCGCGGAGGAGAACCTCACCCCGTACATGGTGATGACGGCCGCGTACGCGGTCCTGCTGCACCGCTACACCGGCTCGGTGGACGTGGCGATCGGTTCGTCGGTGATGAACCGCGAGCACGCCGAGGTCGAGCGGCTCGCCGGAAACTTCGGCAACACGCTCGTGCTGCGCGCCGACCTGAGCGGGACGCCGACGTTCCGGGAGGCGCTGCGCCGGGTGGGCCGCACGGTCGCCGAGGCCTTCGCGCACCAGGCGGCGCCGTACGACAGGCTCGTCCAGGAGCTGAGGCCGGCGCGCGGACGGGGGCGCTCGGCGTTCTTCGACACGATGGTGCTGTTCCTCGCCCAGGAGATCGGCGAGCTGGACCTGCCCGGCATCACGTCGAGCTGGACGCACGTCCACAACGGCACCACGCACTTCGACCTGTCGCTGGAGGCGTTCGTCCGGCCGCAGGGGATGACGGTCGAGGCGACGTTCCGGCGCGAGCTGTTCGAGGACGAGCGCATCGACGCGCTGCTGGCCCACCTGGAGACGCTTCTCCGCGACGCGCTGGCCGGCCCCGACAGGCCCATCGGCGCGCTGGAGGTCATGAGCGCGGACGAGCGGGCCCTGATCGGCGCGGCGAACGCCACCGACCGCGCCCTGCCCGCGACCGACGTCGTCGCCCTCTTCGAGGAGCAGGCGGCCCGCAC
>NZ_JBEZJP010000670.1:0-2741 GCF_040653175.1 Actinomadura sp. NPDC048032 | reverse complement strand
GATGAGTGACGCCGACGTGAAACTGGACGTGGGCCGCGAGCTCACCCGGGGCCTCGTACAGCGCGGGGACGTCCGACCAGAAGGCGGCGGTCTCCAGCCTCTCGTACACCTCGCGCCGCCCGTTCGCCGCAGCGCAGGACGCGGCCTTGCCGCCTCTCAAGACACGCGAAGCCCCCGCGCCTAGCCTGGGAAGCCGCGAGGCTTCCGGGAGAAGGGCAGGGCCCAATGTCCGACGAAACTCTCGACACTGTCGGAACGCGCCTGGCCAGGGCACGCAAGAGACGCGGCCTGACGCAGACCGGGCTGGCGCAGCTGTCGGTCTACAGCCGCAGCCACATCGCCCAGGTGGAGACCGGGAAAAAGGTGGCAACACCGGCGTTCGTGTCGGCTGCGGCCGCCGCGCTCGGCGTCGACCCCTCCGAACTCTACGGGCAGCCCTACCGCGTCTACGGTCACGATTACGCCGTCCACTCCGTCATCCCTGAATTTCGCCGCACGCTCGCCTATGTTGACGTCGGTCCCGAGCTTGCCGGGCCGCCCCGCGCACTGGACGTGCTCGCGGCCGAGATCGCGACCTCGGGGAGGCAGATCCACAAGGCACAGCTGACCAAACTCGCGGGACGCCTACCCGCGGTGATCGAAGAACTCACCTACTGGGCGCACGAGACCGGGGACCCCCGGGCGTGGCTGTTACTGAGCCGCGGATTCGGCCACGCTGTCAGCCTCACACGCAGACTCGGTTACACCGGGGATGCGTTGGCGCTACTCGAACGCGGCTCAGAGGCGGCCCGCCGGTCCGGCGACCCGAACTTGCCTCACCTGGTCATGATGGCGCGTGCGCTCCTCATGATGAGCATGGACCAGTACCGGCCCGCTCTGACGCTGCTCGACCGGGCTGCGGCGGGTGTCCGGCAGGATCGGCCGGACGCGGGCGAGGTCGCGGGGGCGATCGAGTTGCGGTCCGCGATAGTGGCCGCGCGCGCCGCTCGTGGTGGGAACGGCGCGCAGGCGTGGGAGTACTTCGGGCGCGCGGCCGAGCGTGTCAGGCGCGGCGGGTGCGGCGTGCCCGTTCACGGGCTGGAGTTCACGGCGGCGAACGTGGCGATCCACGGGGCGGCGGTCGCGGTCGAGCTCGGCGACATGGACGAGGCGGCCCGCCGGGACCAGCGCATCGGCGACGAGACGCTCGCGGGGCTGCCGCCGGAACGCCGCGCGCACCATGAGATCGACATGTCCCGCGTCATGACCGAGGTCGGCGACCTCGCCAGAGCCGAGAGGCGCATCGCGTTCGCGGACCGGATCGCCCCCCAGATGATCACGTTCCATCCGACCGCGCGGTCGGTGGTGTCCCATCTGGTCGACGCGCGCCGCACCCTCCCGGAGCCGTTGCGCCGCATCCACGCACGCATGACCACCTGATCCGCCGGGCCCTGTGCCGCAACCTCGTCACGGTTCCAACTTGGAACACTGCGCAAGCGAGGCGGCTCCATTGTGTGACGCATGAGTCACTCAGAATCACCAGGCATCGAGGATCACGAGGGCCGCCTTGCCGCGTTACGAGCAGAGTTCCCCGGCTGGACGATCGAGTACAGCGACATGCCGTCCCTCCCTTACCGCGCGGTCCGGGAAGGCGGCGACGACAAGTCGCTCGTCCTCGTCGCCGGTACCTGCGACGGGCTCTGGGGGCTGTTGTCCGAGGAGGACGAGGCCGACTGCGAGCGCGCCCTTCTGGCGCTGGGCGCGGCGCTTGAGGAACGCGGCGCCAAGGTCGTCCAGCACGGCGGCGGCCTTCTGACGAGGACGCGGACGGGGACCGCCCGGTCGGTCGGCGCCGGCAGGGGGCGGTTCATCTGGGACTCCGGCAACGACCTCGGCTCCTTCTCCGCCGTGGACGAGGTCGCCCTGAAGATCACGCGACTTCTGGGCCTGGAGCTCCACCCGCAGCTGGCGACGCTCGCCCGGCGCATGGGCGTGCGCGGCTACAAGGTCGACATCGGCGCCCCCGAGGTCACCGTGACGACCACGGGCGGCGGCACGCCCCGCGCCGTGCGGATCACGTGTGAGCCCCGGCCGAAGGACGACGACCGCGACTGGTTCTGGACGCACTGGGGCGACCCGCTCGCCCAGGCCGACGACATCACCGGCGCGGAGGTCGCGCTCGTCGGGCTGCTGGCTCGCGCATGATCCGGCGCTCACGCCTGGTCGGCGGCGTGGCTCTGCGTTGCGCGGTTCGGCTATTGGGGATGGCGACGTTCGGGGATGGGCTGGGGTCGCCATGCCGTCGTGACCATGGCCAGCAGGAGCCCGGTGAGAGTCAACCAGTAGGCGGTGCCTTGCGGGTTCGACGGCGGGTTGGTCAGCGGGGAGGCCACGCCGGGCAGGACGTAGATGGCGGCCGCCAGTGCCCAGCGTGGGCTGCGGGCGATCGCGGTGGCCAGCATCCCGGCGAGCAGGAGGATGCCCTCCGTGCCCGCCCTGACCAGTTGCCAGGTCTCGCCGTACTCTCGGCTCCCCGGCATGGAGGTGAGCGCGAACGAGGCCGCGGGGATCACCAGCCACCACCACGGCCGCGCGCGCAGACGCAGACGCCGCGGGCGGGCCCACCGGCCGGCCGCGAGTGCTACGGCCCCGATCGCGAGGACGCCGTAGGGGGCCAGTGAGACCCAGTTGTGGTTCGCCGGTCCGAGGATCTGTGACGGCGAGAAGGTGGCGAGCTGGTCGGCGTGGCTGGCGCCGGCGGC
>NZ_JBEZJP010000669.1:0-2761 GCF_040653175.1 Actinomadura sp. NPDC048032 | reverse complement strand
TGCAGGAACATGACGTCGGTGGAGTGTCGCCGAGCAGCTCCTCGGCTGCACTCAGGAACCGCGCCACGCGGGGGTAGGCACCCGCGCCGTAGGCGGTCTCGGCGAGTTCGGCCAGCGCCGAGGCCTGCCGCCGGGGGCTGTCGACGACGGCGGCGATCCGCTCCGCCTCCCCGTAGCGGCCCCGCCGGGCCGCGGCCACGGCGGCGGCCGTGATCTCGAACCGGGTCAGGTGCCGCACCGAGCCCGCGGGCGCGAGCTGCTCGGCCGCCAGGAGGTAGGAGACGGCCTGGTCGCGGTCGCCCCGGGCCGCGACGATCCGCGCGAGCCGGGCCAGGCCGGTGGCCCGGCGGAAGCCGTTCCGGACCCGTCCGACCAGGTCCTCGGCGTCGCCGATCCGGCCCGCCTTGGCCAGTTCCCCAGCGGCGTTGACGCTCGCGAACAGCTGCTTGCGGGTGCGGCTCATGCCCGCCAGCGCGCGGTGGACGACCTCCAGGCGGCCGTCCCGCGCGGCCCGCTCCGCGACCGTCCCGAGCAGGGTGTTGCGCTCGTGCACGTCGACGACGAAGAGCGCCGCCCGGACGGCCTCCTCCGTGAGGCCGAGCTCCGCGGCGATCCTCGCCGTCTCCGCCGGCAGGTCCTGCTGGGAGGGGAGGCGCAGCGCCGCGTCGATGCCCGCCTCCAGCACGCCGGAGGCTCCCCGGAGCTCGGCGACATGCGACTTGATCAGCAGGTTGACCGCCCGCGCCGCCTTCGGGGACGTCCCCTCGGCCACGGTCAGCGCGAGGGTCAGCAGGCCGCGCGCCGATTCCAGGTCGCCCTCCGCCGCGGCGCCGGGGGCCGCCTCGACCAGGGGCGCCCACTGGCGCCGCGGCTGGAGCCCGGCGAGGTCGGCGGCCGTCCTCATCAGCCGGACCGCGGTGTCCGGGTCGCCGGCGTCGAGGGCGCCGATCGCGGTGCGGGCCGCGCCGAGTGCCCGGCGATGGCCTTCCAGCAGCGCCATGAGCCTCTCGGCCTCGTCGAGCAGCCCCGCCTCCACGGCGGAGCCGAGCAGCTCGCCGAGCGCCGCCTGGCGGGACGCGCCGCCCTTGGCCGCGACCGTCTCGATCGCGGTCGCGAGCACCGCCCGCGCGGCGGCCCGATCGCCGCGCAGCGCCCGCGCCCGCGCGATGCCGCCGAGCGCCCGGGCGAGCGCCCGCGCCCCGTTGACCGACGTCCCCACCAGCTCCAGCGCCGCCGTGAACTCGCCCCGGTCGGCCAGCAGCCGCACGAGCTCGGCGAACGTGTCCCACCGCAGGTCGTCGGGCCCGAGGAGCCCCGCGAGGCGCTCGGCGTCCTCCCGCAGGCCCTGCTCGGCGGCGGCGCGGGCGGCGGCCGCGATGATCGGCCACTGGTACTTGCGGTCGGCGAACGAGCGGGCGATCCGCTCCACCGAGTCGCACAGCCCGGCGCGGGCGGCGTCGCAGGCCATGTCCGTCATCAGCTCCCGGCGCCGGTGCCGGGACGGAACCACGGAGGTGAAGAGCCGGGTGGCCTCGTCCAGGAGGGTCTCGGCGCGGGTGAAGCCGGGGCCGAGGGCCAGCGCGATCCGGGCCAGGGTCCGGGCCCTGCGCACCCCGCTCAGGATGCCGCCCGCCAGCAGCTCCGCCTCCTGGAGCCACAGCGCCGCCTCGGTCTCGGCGCCCGCCCGTCCCGCCGCCTCCGCCATGGAGATCAGGATGTTGGCCTTGATCGAGGCGACGGTGATGTCGCGGGCCATCCGCTCGGCGCGCTCCAGCTCGCCGAGCTCGGTCCAGGCCACCGCGATGACCTCGGGGTGGACGCGCACGGGCAGGCGCAGCTGGTCGCGCCACAGGGCCAGCACGTAGACCACGGCGAGGTCGGGCGAGTCCGCCGCGAGGAGCAGCCGGATCGAGTCGGTCAGCGTCAGCACGGCCGGCTCCACCGTCCCCGTCCGCTCCAGCAGGCGGCTCCAGCGGTCGGGCTCGTTGAGCCGCAGCAGCCGCTCCAGGTCCCCGTCGTCGGCCAGCGCCTGCGGGAACCGGTCCAGGAGGTACAGAGGGGTGTCGGCGGGCCAGCCGCCGGCCCGGTAGGTCTCGGCCCAGTCGAGCACTCGCGCCCAGAAGCCCGCCATCGCCTCGGCGCCGAGGCGCTCGGTGGTGGTCTCCCGGATCAGGTCGTGGGCGAAGGAGTAGCGGCCCCCGCCGTCGTCCTCCCGGCGCTCGACCAGGCGGGCGATGGTCTGCTCGACCAGTTCCCGGACGTCGTAGAGGTCCAGGCCGGTGAGCCGGGCGATGTCCTCGTCGGCCAGCCCGCCGCCGGACGCCGCCAGCAGCCCGAGCACCTCGCGGCTCGTCCGGTCGCGCAGGTGCTGCTGCAGGTCGCGCTCGGCGGCGTTGCGCGAGGCCCGCGAGGCCTCGTTGGCGGCGAGCGTGCGGCGCTCGCACCCGCGCAGCGGATGGCCGTCCGGGACGTCGGCGGGCACCTCGGGGAAGTGCCTGCTGGTCACCAGCACATGGCTGCCGGGCGGCACGTACTCGGGGAGCTGGGCCGCGACGCTGCTCTCGCGGTGCCGCACGTGGTCGTCCTCGTCGAGCCCGTCCACGATGAGCATGAGGTGGCGGCCGTCGGCGGTGACCCGCTCGACCGCGCGCTGCCACAGGTCGTCAAGGTCGAACGCGGTCGGCACGACGCCGGGTGTGGGCGTCTCGCCGACCTACCTCGTCAGCGGCGTCAGCGAGGACGTCGTGGACGAGCTGCGCGT
>NZ_JBEZJP010000668.1:0-2768 GCF_040653175.1 Actinomadura sp. NPDC048032 | reverse complement strand
GCGGTCAGTTCGGCGGCGCGCTCCAGAACCTCGACCATGTGGACGATGCCCTTCGGGAACTCGTCGATCTTGTAGAGGACGACGAGGTCCGCGGCTCGGCCTGATCCTGCCGTCCGAATACGGGGGATCCGGGTGCGGTCCCGTCGACTATGCGCACGCGATGGAGGGTCTCGGGCACGGCTGCCTCGACAACGGCCTCATGATGGCGATCGGCGCCCACGTCCTGGCCGTCGAGGTGCCGGTCTGGAAGTTCGGCGACGAGGAGCAGCGGCGCGCGTACCTGCCCGGGCTCGCCGCCGGCCGGCTCGTCGGGGCCAACGCGATGACCGAGCCGGGAAGCGGGTCGGACGCGCTGTCGCTCGCCACCACGGCCGAGCGCGACGGCGACTCCTACGTCCTGACCGGACGCAAGCGCTATGTGACGAACGCGCCCGTCGCCGACGTGTTCGTCGTCTACGCGACCGTCGACCCGGAGCTCGGATTCACCGGAGTCACCGCCTTCCTGGTCGAGCGCGGCGATCCCGGCGTCTCGGTGCACGAGCAGCCCGAGAAGATGGGTCTTCGCACCGCCCGCTGGGGCGAGGTCGAGCTGGACGGGTGCCGCGTTCCCGCCTCCCGGCGGCTCGGTGCCGAAAGGCAGGGATCCGCCGTGTTCGCGCAGACGATGGCGTGGGAGCGGGCGCTTCTGCTGGCGCCGTGGCTCGGCGTCATGGGGCGGGAGATCGAGGAGTGCACGCGCTTCTGCCGGCGGCGCCGCCAGTTCGGCAGGCACATCGGGCGGTACCAGTCGGTCTCCAACAGGATCGTCGACATGCGGATCCGCTGGGAGATCTCCCGGATGCTCCTGCACCGCGCCGCGGCGGAACTCGACGGCGCGGAGGCGAGCATCTTCCCCGAGGTCGGCAAGCTGTACGTGAGCGAAGCGGCGGCGGAGATCTTCACCAGCGCGATGCAGGTGTACGGGGCGCTCGGCTACTCCTCCGACGGGCGCGCCGAGCGCAATCTCCGGGACGCCCTCGGCATGACGATCTCCTCGGGCACCTCGGACATGCAGCGAGTGATCATCTCCGGGAAGCTCGGCCTCGCCTGGCCGGAATCCGAGGGAGGCGGGGAGGGAAGGTGAACGGTCTGAGCGACTGCCTGCGCCACTGGGCCGGAACGCGTCCGGAGGCCCCGGCGGTCGAGTTCCGGGGCGAGGCGCTGACCTACGGCGAGCTGGACCGGCTCAGTTCGGCCCTCGCCCGCACGCTGGCCGAAGGCGGCGTCGTCCCCGGTGACAGGGTCGTCCTGTGGCTGCACAAGTCGATCGAGGCGGTCATCGCCGTCTACGGGGTGCTGAAGGCCGGTGCGGCCTACGTGCCCGTCGACCCGAGCGCGCCCTTCAAACGGGCCGGCCACATCATCGCCCACTGCGAGGCCGCCTGCGTGATCGCCCAGGACGACCGGGTCGAATGGCTGCGGAAGAACTCCTCCTGCCGGATCGTGTCCACCGGTCCGGCCGCGGACGCGTCCGTCACCGGCTGGGAGGAGGCGCTCGCCGCCGCTCCGGCGGAGGGCGAACCCGGACCCGTCCTCGACCTCCACAGCCCGGCCTTCATCCTCCATACATCGGGATCGAAGGGCGTTCCCAAGGGCGTCGTGCTCTCCCACGGCAATGCCCGCGCGTTCGTGGAATGGGCGGTCGACGAATTCGGTCTGGGCCCCGCCGACCGGGTCTCCAGCCACGCGCCCTTTCACTTCGACCTGTCCGTGCTCGACCTGTTCGCGACGTGCAGGGCGGGCGGCTGCGTGGTGCTCGTCCCGGAGAGCCAGGTCGGGCTCGGGGGCGCCCTCAACAAGTTCGTCGCCGAGCAGCGCATCACCGTCTGGTACTCGGTTCCCGGAGCGCTGACCCGCATGCTGGCCGCGAAGAACAGCGGACTGCTGGCCGGGTCGCGGCTGCGGGTCGTCCTTTTCGCCGGTGAGACGTTCCCGATCGCCCGGCTCCGGCACCTGCACTCGCTCGTCCCGGAGGTCGGTTTCTACAACCTCTACGGCCCGACGGAGACCAACGTCTGCGTCTTCCACCGGGTCCGCCAGTCGGACGTCGCGGAGCACCGCCGGCAGCCCGTGCCGATCGGCCGCGCCTGCCCGTACGCGGCGACGTTCATCGTCGACGGGGCCGGGCGTCCGGTGGAGCACGAGCCGGGCGCGTCCGGGGAGCTGTGCGTCGCCGGAGACTCGGTGATGCTCGGCTACTGGCGCGACGGCGACCTCACGGCGGAGAAGACCCTGTCGATCGCCCGGGCCGGCGGGGAGACGGTGCGCGCGTACCGGACCGGAGACCTGGTCCGGCTCGACGACGAGCTGAACTACGTCTTCTGCGGACGCGAGGACGACATGGTGAAGATACGGGGCCACCGCGTCGAGATCGGCGAGATCGAGGCGATCCTGTCGGCCGCGGACAACGTCCGGGAGGCCGCGTGCGTGGCGGTCGACGACGGCACCGGGGAACGGGTCGTCGAGGCGTACGTGGTCCCCGAGACGCACCCGCTCGACGTCTCGGCCGTGCGCCGGCACTGCCTGGCCGAGATCCCGCGCTACATGGTCCCGGAGCGGTTCCACGTCAGGACCGCGTTCCCGGTCACCGGCACCGGGAAGATCGACAGGAAGCGGCTGGGAGAGACCTGGGCGGATCCGCGATGAAAGTCCTGACCGAGACGTGGCGGAGCGCGTCGATCGGCCGGGAGAAGTCGGTGAACGTCCTCCGCGGGTTCAGGGCGTGCGCG
>NZ_JBEZJP010000667.1:0-2782 GCF_040653175.1 Actinomadura sp. NPDC048032 | reverse complement strand
GTCGACGGCCCGTGGTGGACCAACCGGGCCATGAACACCGAGGCGGACCGCACGCGGCTGCGCGGGATCCACCAGGGCTACCTGGGCGCCGGAGCGCAGGTGATCACCGCCAACACCTTCCGGTGCAACCTGCGGGCGCTCAGCCGCCTCGGCCTCTTCGACGCCGGCCTGGCCTGGATGGTGCACGCCGCCGTGGGCGTGGCCCAGTCGGCGGTCCGCGCCGTCCAGGACGGGCGGGCGGACGGGCCGCAGGACGCGGACCGCCCCCTGGTCGCGGGCTCGGTAGGGCCGGTCGAGGACTGCTACCGGCCCGACCTGGTCCCTCCCGACGACGAGTTGCGGGACGAGCACCGCTGGCTGGCGACGGAGCTGATGCGGGTGGGCGTGGACCTCGTGCTGGTCGAGACGATGAACTCCGAGCGCGAGGCGCGCATCGCGCTGGAGGAGGTGCGGCGGGCGGGCGCCCGCGCCTGGGTCGGCTTCGTGTGCGACGCCGACGCCCGGCTGCTGTCGGGGGAGAAGCTGGCCGAGGCGGCCGCCGCCGCCGAACGGGACGGCGCCGAGGCCGTGCTCGTCAACTGCACCGCTCCCGCCGACAGCGAGACGGCGCTGCGGGCGCTGCGGGACGCCTGCTCGGGCCCGATCGGCGTCTACCCCAACATCGAGGACCGCGGCGGCATCCCCCGTTCGGCGCACGTCGACCGGCACGTCCCCGCCGCGATGGGGCCCGAGGAGTTCGCCGATCTGGTCGCCCGCTGGGACGCGGAGTTCTCCCTGGACGTGGTCGGCGGCTGCTGCGGCACGACGCCGGACCATCTGGCCGCGGCCCGCGACCGGCTGCTCCGGAGCGGGCGGTGAGGGTCCGCGGCGCCCGCCGCCGGGCGCGGGCCGGCTCATGAGGATCCTCGTGACCGGCGGCGCCGGGTTCGTCGGGTCCCACTACGTGCGCCGGCTCCTCGGGCCCGAACGGGCCGGGGGCGGCGCGCACCAGGTCACCGTCCTGGACAAGCTCACCTACGCCGGCAACCCGGCCAACCTCGACCCGGTGCGCCGCGCGCCGGGCTTCGCCTTCGTCCACGGGGACGTCGCGGACGCCGCGGTGGTCGACGACCTCGTGGCCGCCCACGACGCGATCGTCCACTTCGCCGCGGAGTCCCACGTCGACCGGTCGATCCGGTGCGCGCAGGACTTCGTCGTCACCAACGTCCTCGGCACGCAGACGCTGCTGGAGGCGGCGCGGCGCCACGGCACCGCCCCGTTCGTGCACGTGTCGACCGACGAGGTCTACGGGCCGATCGGGACGGGGCGGTGGAGCGAGCGGGACCCGCTGTCGCCGGGGAACCCGTACGCGGCGTCCAAGGCCGCGGCCGACCTCGTCGTGCTCGCCTGCCACCGGACCTTCGGGATGGACGTCCGGATCACCCGGGGCTGCAACACCTACGGCCCGTACCAGTTCCCCGAGAAGATCGTCCCGCTGTTCGTCACCGAGCTGCTCGACGGGGGGAAGGCGCCGCTGTACGGCGACGGGCTCCACGTCCGCGAGTGGCTGCACGTCGACGACCACTGCCGCGCCGTGCACCTGGCGCTGACGAAGGGCCGGGCGGGCGAGGTCTACAACGTCGGCGGCGTTCCGCTGACCAACCGCGAGCTGACCGGGCGGCTGCTCGCCCAGTGCGGCGCGGGCTGGGACGCGGTGTCGTACGTGGAGGACCGCAGGGGCCACGACCGCCGGTACGCGATGGACTGCACGAAGATCGCGGCGGAGCTCGGGTTCCGGCCGCGCCGGGACCTCGCCGCGGGCCTCGCGGAGACCGTCGCCTGGTACCGGGACAACCGCGAATGGTGGGAGCCGCTCACGATGCACGTGCCGCGGGACGTGGAGGTGAACTCGTGACGGCCGCGGGCATCGACCCCGTCGCCGTCAAGGAGGGACAGCGGGCCTCCTGGGACGCCCTCAGCGCGAACTGGGCGGCGGCGCAGGAGAGGTTCGAGCTCGGAGCCGCCGCGGTGACGCGGCGGCTGCTCGACCTCGGCGGCGTGCGGGAGGGCCAGGCGGTCCTCGACGTCGGGACCGGCCACGGGGAGCCCGCCCTGACGGCGGCCCGTCGGGTGGGGCCCACCGGGAGGGTGACCGGAGTGGACATCTCCCCGGCGATGCTCGACCTGGCCAGGCGCCGGGCCGAGGGCACGCCGAACCTCGTGTTCGCCGAGGCGGACGTGGAGTCCATCGACCTGCCGGCGGGCTCGTTCGACGTCGTGCTCAGCCGCTGGGGGCTGATGTTCGCGGTGGACCGCGTCGCCGCCTTCCGCGGCCTCGCCCGGCTCCTGGCCCCCGGGGGCGTGCTCGCCGCGGCGGTGTGGGGTGAGGCGCCGAGCGCGCCGGCGATCTCGCTGGGCTTCCGGGTGCTGAGCGAGCGGCTCGAACTGCCGCCCCCGCCGCCCGGAACGCCGGGCCCGTTCAGCATGGCCGACCCGGAGCGCCTCGCCGCCGAGGTGGCCGCGGCGGGGTTCGCCGACGTGTCGGTGACCGAGTTCGTCGTGCGGTTCCCGTTCGACTCCGTCGAGCAGTGCGTCGCGTTCACCAAGGCCGTGACGCCGCCGATGCTGCTGCGGAAGCTCGCGGAGCGCTTCGGCTCCGCGGACGACCCGGGCACGTGGCGGGCCTTCGCCGACGCCACCGGGCCCTACCGCTCCGGCGGCGAGGCGTTCATCGACGTGATCGTGTGTTCAGATGAACGCGGAAGAGAGATCGTTTCGGACCTGCGTGAGGAGTCAACGGCAT
>NZ_JBEZJP010000666.1:0-2791 GCF_040653175.1 Actinomadura sp. NPDC048032 | reverse complement strand
CCGACCAGGTAGTCCGGCGGGTCGTAGGTGGAGGGCTCGTTCATGTAGTGCTCGGTCAGCGCGCCGAAGATGTCGCCGGCCGACTCGTTCATGCCGCCCTTCTCGTTGCCGCTGCCGCCGCTGGCGCCGCCGGGCGTGGTCTGGAAGATCGCGTGCCCGTTCTCGTGGCCGACGACGTCGACGGAGGTGGCCAGCTTGGTGTTCGACTGGTTGTGTCCGAAGTTGGTGTAGCTGCCGTTCCAGTAGGCGTTGACGTCGTTCAGACCCACGCGCGAGGGGAAGCCGCGGCCGTTGCCGTTGGTCCCGTTGCGGCCGAGCCATGCCTTGAGCATGTCCCATTCCTTCTGGACCGCGTACAACACGTCCACGCAGCCGGTCTCCAGGTTCGTCCCGCTGCCGTTGCCCCAGGCGCTGTCGGTGCCGGTGTAGGCCGAGCCGCCCTGGCCGCCGCACTGGTGGCCGGGACGCGATGGGTCGGTCATTGACGTCGCCGCGGTGCTCAGGTCCACCGTGCCGTGGTAGAAGCTTCTGTCATCGGCGGCGTCGCGGACGTCATCGAACGTCCCGACGACCTTGCCGGTCTTGGCGTCGACGAACACGTGCAGTTTCGTCTCGCCCTTCTTCTGGCGACCGGTGACGACCGTTTCGTAGACCAGGCGTCCCTTGCCCTCCGCCAGCACGGTGAGGCGGGGGGTGGAGACCGTGTCGACCTTCGCGACCTTGGCACGCGACACCGCGGCGGCCTGCGAGGCCTTGATCGTCGCCTTGACGCCGACGTCGAGCGTCGCGGTCTGGTTGACCGAGGTGCTCAGCACACCGCCGTCGGCGTTCGTCGTGACGACGATGTCGCCGCCGTAGACGGGCAGGCCGTCGTAGGTGCGCTGGTACTCCACGTACTGGAGGCCGCGCAGGCCCGAGGTGACGTTCGTACGGAAGATCTTGTCCTTCGGGGCCTTCTTGACCTCCGCAGGCTTGGCGGCCACGAAGGTGTCGGCCGAGACCGCCGCGAGCGTGCGGGGGTTCGGCTTGGCCGGGGTGGTGCGGGCGGTCGCTCCTGTGGCGGGGACGGACATCGCCACGGCGAGGCCGGCCGCCAGCGCCGCCGCCCCGATCGCGGTCTGGTGTCTCACAGGGGTGCTCCTTCCACGGACCCGACGGCACAGGGCGTCCGAAGCCTCACGTGGGAGCGGCCTGAGACGCCCTTGCCGCTGGGGGGATTGGGGACGAGTCGCTCATACGGGATGAGCTGCCCCGAAGTGCACCTTGCCGGACTTGAACGTGTCAATACATTCAAAGCAGCATGAAATTTCACAAACCAAGAACTGAGGCACTGTATGCGAGCCAAATTCCCTGGTGAACATCATCCGGCCCGGCCCACCGGAGTTGCGGGCGGCGCCGAACCCCGGTGATCAGAGGTTGGCCCCGAGTATCCGCGCAGCGGCCCCGTCCATCTCCCGACGAAGCTTGCGCAGGCCGGGAAGACCGTGGGTGGCGGGCGTGGACCGCCAGGGCCGTCTTTTCGGAGGCTGAGTCTGACCTCTGTCGAAGGCGCGTAGCCCTACTTACGTGCGCGCCAATACTGCTCCTCCCTGTATTGGCGCGGAGACAAGCCGTACGCGTCGCGGAACGCCTGGGTGAAGTGTTGCGGCCTGGAGAACCCCCACCGCGCCGCGATCTCGCTGATCCGACGGGTGGCGAGCAGCGGTTCGGCCAGGTCGCGGCGGCAGTGTTCCAGACGGCGTTCGCGGATCCAACCGGCGACCGTGCGGCCCTGCTCGTTGAACAGGTTGTGGAGGTGGCGCAGGGAGATGTGATGGGCGGCGGCGATCGAGGCAGGCGACAGGTCCGGATCGCTGAGGTTCTGCTGGATGAAGGTGTGAATCTGGGCCAGGAGCGCCCGCTGGCGGGTGTGCAGCGGCACCGCGTCTCCGGCCTCCAACTCGTGGGCGAGGGCGGCGGTCAGAGCCTCCAGCGCGAGGGTGGACAACCTTGCCAGGTCAGTGGGGCTGTACTCGCCGATGTGCCGGGCGAGTTGGAGGAGGAAGGCGGAGGTGAGAGCCCCGACCCCCTGGGAGCCGGGAATCCGCACGGCGGTCAGGCGGTCGAGGTCCCGGGCCGGCAGCGGCAGCAGGTCGCGCGAGAATCGCAGCACCAGCAGACGGGCGACGGGGGAGTCCGTGGAGAGTGTCGCCGAATACGGCCGCGAGGTGTCGTAGAGAACCAGGTCGCCGACGCCGAAAGCCGTCTCCCGGCCGTTCTGCGTGGCGTTCCCCGCACCGTCCACGGCGATTCCGAGTTTGCACAGCCCGGGGTCGTCCTGGCGGATGAGCTTCGCCGTCCGTCGTATCACGTAGGGCGTCGTCGTCATCAGCGCGACCTGGAGAGAGCCCAAGTCCCAGATATCCATACGGGCTTGGAAACTCGTCTCCAGGTCCGGGTCGCAGCTGAGCTCGTAGGGAACCCAGGTCCGGGAACTGACCTCATGCCAGAAGGCGAACCGCTCGCCGGCCGCCAACCCGTTCGTGCTCACGGTATGCATGGATGCTTTCAATCTTGGACGATTCACGTCCAGGAGCGGTCCTTTGCGTACGGACTCGCGACCTGCCCCTCAGGAGGAGCCCCTCGTCGCGATGAGGGCGCCAGGTTCCGCTGGTCAGAACTCCGGCAGGTCTCGGTGTGCAGATGCTCGTCCCTGATTTGCTTGCCGGTAGAGCCGCACCCGCTCCAGCTCGGCGGCCAGCCGCGCCGGGTCGGTGATCGTCCGTTCGGTGCGCGCCGGCATCCCGGCCGC
>NZ_JBEZJP010000665.1:0-2801 GCF_040653175.1 Actinomadura sp. NPDC048032 | reverse complement strand
GTCGAAGCCGACGACGAAGCGGCGGGGGCCGTAGTCGAGGGTGAGGGTCCCGTCGGCGTCCAGCCCGAAGTCGGGGACGAGCCGGTCGGCGAGCTGCGCGGCCGTCAGGCCGCGCCGCTCCGCGATCTGCGCCAGCTTGCGCTGCGCCTCGCCCCGCAGGCCCTTGTAACGGGACTTTCGCGCGATGCCGTTGAGCTGCGTCAGGGCGAGGTCGGTGCCGATCCCGACCAGCGCTTCGAGGCCCTGGACGGCGCTGCTGTACCCGCCGCTTCGTCCCGGCCACTCCTTGACCAGCGGGACGAGCCTGCGGACGACCACGTCGTCGCCGAAGCGTCCGAGGGCCGACAGCACGAAGCCGCTGCCCTTGGGCATGCCCGCCGCCTGCCACGCCTCGAACTGCGCCCAGACGAGCGCGGTCAGCGACTCCGGTTCGCAGACCTGGGCGGCGCCGTCCACGACGCCGGTCGCGTCGAGGCGGGCGCCCGGGCTCACCGTCAGGGCGAGCAGCAGGTTGCGCGCCGCGTCGCCCGGCAGTTCGCCGCCGTCCCGCAGGACCGGGCGGGGAAGGGCGCCGGCGTCGAGCCACTTCGGCAGGGACGGCGCCCGGACCGGCGGCTCGACGGGCGCGGTCTCGGGAGGCGCGGCGGCGAGGAGCCGCGCGACCGCCTCGGCCGCCTCGTCCCCGTGGACGCGGGCGGCCTCCACGACGTCGCCCTCGATGAGCCTCAGTGCCTTGACCGCGCCCCGGCGCGGGCCGACGCGCTTGCCCAGCGCGTCCGGCACCAGGTACGGGACGGCGGCCAGGCCGTGCCGCGCGAACCACGCGTGCGCGAGCTTTTGCGCCGACGTGAGCCGGTAGAGCCAGTCGGCGACCATCCGGGCCACGTCGGCGGACAGGAACGGCAGCACGACCGGGCCCGTCCCGTACGGGTTCTGCTTGGCGAGCCGGACCGCAACGTCCCAGGCGGCGGTCTCGAAGCGCGCCACGATCGGCTGGAGGGAATGGTGGAAGTCCCAGGTCACGTGCGGATCCCACCCGGCCAGCAGCGGCCGCGCGAGATGCTCGGGCGCCTGCGCGAGGAAGCCCGCCCGCGTGGGCTCGTAGCCCATCCGCCCGTCGCGGAACTCCTCGGCGGCCTCCTCCCACTCGCCGTCCTGCCAGGACCCGAACGGGCGGACCGCGGCCCAGCCCTCGCGCTCGCCGGGTTCCCAGACGATCGCGCGGCCGTCCGGCGCCGCCAGGCCAGGGACGATGATCGGCTCGTCACCGGTGGGCGGGGCCGGCCTGCGCGCCCACGGCGGGTCCAGCAGCGCCTTCGGCAGTTCCATGGGAGTTCTCTTTCTCAGGTGAGCGTCGCCAGGTCGGCGAGGATCTCGGACACGGTGACCGGGTCGAGGTCGGCGAAGGAGCCCGTGGTGCCGCCGCCGAGCCACCTCTGCTCGGGGCGGTCCGCCAGGCCGACCGCGTCGAGTCTCTGGTCGGGCAGGGCGTCCACGGCGCCGACGGCGATGCCGGGGTCGAGGTCGATGACGATGTGGCGGCCGCCGGGCAGCCGCCGGGAGATCCAGGGTTCGATGCCCGCGTCCTGAGGCGCGCCGCGGTCCCAGCCGCGCGAGGTCAGGCCGAGCACCTTGCCGACCGGGACGGTCAGGCCCTCGAACCGTTCGAGCCTGCCGTCGCTCCCCTCGCCGTCGGCGAGGACGTGGACGGGACGTCCGAGCTGCGGGAACGGCTGCAGGATCTCGTAGTCGGCGAACACCTCCGACCAGGCGGCGAGCGAGCCGCCGAGGTCGACGGGATGCGCGACCCGGACCCGCGCCGTGCCGGCGATCTCGACGGTCCCGTCGTCGACGTCGGCGTACGTGCCGTCCTCGGCGACGCGGAACGCGGTCGTCCTCGCGTCCCCCTCCTCGCCCTCGGACGCGAGCCACACCAGGCGCCGGACGAGGTGCCGGACGAGCGGGTGCCCGGCCAGCAGCTCCCGGAACTCCAGCGCGGGCCAGCGGCGCCGCGCGACCATGGCCGCCTCCAGGCGGCGGAGCTGGTCGGCGGCGACGGTCCGCACGTCCTTCTTCAGCGCCGAGAACGCCTTGGCGGCGGCCGGGGCGAGCTCGGGGTCGTCCTTTGCGCCGGGTTTGGGCAGCGCCTTGCGGCGGGCGCCGTCCTCGTCCGCCACGAAGGGCTTGAGCTGCTCGTCGAAGCCGACGACGAAGCGGCGGGGGCCGTAGTCGAGCGTGAGGGTGCCGCCGGCGTCCAGCCCGAAGTCGGGGACGAGCCGGTCGGCGAGCTGCTCCGCGGTCAGCTCCAGCCCGGCGGCGACCTCCTCGATCTTCTCCTGCGCCCGGGCCCTGAGCGCCTTGAACTTCACCCGCTGCGCGATGCCGTGCAGGTGCGTGAGCGCCACGTCGGTGCCGATGGCGGCGAGGACGTCCAGGCCGGTGACCGCCTTGGCGTGCCCGCCGTCGCCGGGCCACGCCCGGATCACCGGGGTCAGGCGGCGGACGGTCTCGTCGTCGCCGGTGAGGCCGAGCTGCGCCAGCGCCCAGCCTTCCTTGGACGGCGCGCCGTGCGCCTCCCACTGCCGGAACAGCCGCCAGCCGAACTCGGCGAGGGACTCCCGGTCGCACGCGTCGCGGACCGCCCGCACCCCCGGGTAGACCTCGGCGGGCCGCGACATCGCGAGCATGGTGAGAACGTGCCGCGCGGCGGCGTCCGGCAGCGCCCGCTCGCGGTCGCGCAGCAGGATCTGCACGCCCAGTCGGCGCTCAGGACGGCCGGGACGGCGTCGGCGAGGATCTCC
>NZ_JBEZJP010000664.1:0-2827 GCF_040653175.1 Actinomadura sp. NPDC048032 | reverse complement strand
GCCCACCTTGTTGGGATTGCGATCGGAGTGGGTGAGTGACGGGTTCCCTGGGCCGAGGTCTCGCGCCGTACGGCCTCCGCTGCGACCACCGGGCGGAGCCGCTCGGGGTCGACGAGCCCGCGCCGCTGCTGTCGTGGCGGCTGGCCTCCGGCCGGCGCGGCGACGCGCCCGCCGGTTTCCAGGTCCGGGTCCACGCCGACGACGGCGCCCGGGTCTGGGACACCGGCGCCGTGGCCGACCCGTCCGCCGTCTCCGTCCGCTACCGCGGCCCCGCCCTGCGGCCCCGCACCCGCTACCGCTGGACGGTCACGGTCACCGACGCGGCCGGCGCCTCCTCGCGGGAGGAGTCCTGGTTCGAGACCGGGATGCTGAGCCCGTCCGCGTGGTCGGCCGCCTGGATCACGCACGACCCGTCCGTCCAGGACGTCGTGGACGCGCCCGAGGAGGGCGAGCTCGCCCTCGCCGACCACGGCCTCCAGCCCGCCGTCCGGCTGCGGAAGGCGTTCGAGGCCGCCGCCGCGCCGGTCGCCGCGCGCCTCTACGTCACCGCCCGCGGCGTCTACGAGATGCGCCTCAACGGCGCGCGGGTCGGGGACGCCGAGCTCGCCCCCGGGTGGACGGACTACCGGGACCGCGTCGACTACCAGGTCCACGATGTCACCGACCTGGTCCGGACGGGCGCCAACATGCTGGCCGCCACGGTCGCGGACGGCTGGTGGAGCGGGTTCGTCGGCTTCGACGAGCGCCGCTCGGGCGCGCATTACGGAACGTTCCCGCAACTGCTGGCCGAGCTGCATCTCGTGCACGCCGACGGGACCACCGACGTGATCGCGACCGGCGGCGACTGGCAGAGCGCGCGGTCGCCCGTCCGGTACGCCGACCTGCTCATGGGGGAGTGCCACGACCTGCGCCGCGAGACTCCGGGCTGGGACCTGCCCGCCGGCGACCGCGACCGCGCGGGATGGCTTCCCGCCTGGGTCGCCGCCACCGACCGGAGCAGGCTCACCGCCACGGTCGCGCCGCCGGTCCGCGCCGTCCGCGAGCTGCCGGCGCGGTCGGTCGCCCGCATCGCCGGCGACCGGTTCCTGGTCGACTTCGGGCAGAACTTCGCCGGACGCGTCCGGCTCACCGCCCGCGGCCTGACCCCGGGCGACCGGGTGGTCGTCAGGCACGGCGAGGCCCTGGACGAGGCGGGCGCGCTCTACACCGCCAACCTGCGCACCGCCGACGCGACGGACGTGCTGATCGCGGGCGAGGACGCCGAGGCCGTCTTCGAGCCGCGCTTCACCTACCACGGCTTCCGGTACGCCGAGGTGACCGGCCTGGGCGCGCTCGACGCGGCCGACGTCACCGGCGTGGTGCTGCACAGCGACACGCCCTGGGCGGGGGAGTTCACCTGCTCCGACCCGGACGTCGACCGCCTCCACCAGGCGATCTCCTGGGGGCAGCGCTCCAACTTCGTCAGCGTCCCCACCGACTGCCCGCAGCGCGACGAGCGGCTCGGCTGGCTGGCCGACGCACAGGTCTTCCTGCCGACCGCGTGCCTCAACGCCGACGTCGCCGCGTTCTTCGACGGCTGGCTGCGCGAGGTGCGCGGAGCGCAGTCGCCGGACGGCGCCTTCGGCAACGTGGCGCCGCGGATCGCGGGCGTGGCCGACGAGGGCGCGCCCGGCTGGGGCGACGCGGGCGTCCTCGTCCCCTGGCACCTCTACCGCGTGTACGGGGACGAGCGCTTCCTGGAGCGCAACCTCGACGCCATGTGCGCCTGGGTCGACCACGTCCACCGGCACAACCCCGACCTGGTGTGGACCCGCCGCACCGGCCCGCACTTCGCCGACTGGCTCGCGCCCGCCCCCACCCCGCGCGACGTCCTCGCCACCGCCTACTTCGCCCGCAGCGCCGCGCTGACGGCGCGCGCCGCCGAGATCCTCGGCGCGGACGAGGCCGCGGCCCGGTACGGCGCGCTCGCGGCCCACGTCCGCAAGACGTTCGCCGAGCGGTTCACGTCGCCGGACGGGCGGGTCGCCGGCGACACCCAGACCGCCTACCTGCTGGCCCTGGCGTTCGAGCTGCTCCCCGGCGAGCTCGTGCCGGGCGCGGTGCGCCGCCTCGCCGAACTCGTCGAGGAGGCCGGGCCCGGCCTCACCACCGGGTTCCTCGGCGTGGGGCTGATCGCGCCGGTTCTCGACGCGCACGGCCGCGCCGACCTCGCGCACGCCCTGCTGCGCCGCACCGACCCGCCGTCCTGGCTGTTCCCGCTGCGGCACGGCGCGACCACCGTGTGGGAGCGCTGGGACGGCTACACCGCCGAGCGCGGGTTCCAGGCCGCGGCGATGAACTCCTTCAACCACTACGCGCTCGGCTCGGTCGGCGAGTGGCTCTACCGGGGCGTCGCCGGCCTCGACCAGGCGCCCGGCTCGGCCGGCTACCGCGACCTGCTGATCCGGCCGAGGCCCGGCGGGCTCACCGCGGCGAGCGCCCGCTACGAGTCGGTGCGCGGGGTCGTCTCCACCGCCTGGACCCGCCGCGACGGCGTGTTCGAACTGCGGATCGCGGTGCCGCCGGGCGCGACCGCCGCCGTCCACATCCCCACCGACGACCCGGACGGTGTGCGCGAGAGCGGGATCCCGGTGGCGGACGCCCCCGGGGTCTCGGTCGCCGGAACGGCGCGGGGGGAGCTCCGCTGCCGGACCGGCTCGGGGGAGTACCGCTTCACGGCGGCCCTTCAATGACGTCCGTCCCCGCCGGACAAGCGCCTGGCCATCTGCGAGCGGATCCCTTCGGAGGACGGCCGGAACGGCCGCGGGGTGTCGGTCCGCGTGTATCC
>NZ_JBEZJP010000663.1:0-2834 GCF_040653175.1 Actinomadura sp. NPDC048032 | reverse complement strand
GGGGTGGGTGGGGGGTACGGGACGGTCAGGACGCCGGGACGTCGGCGGCGCCGAGGTAGGCGGCCCGGACGGCGGGGTCCTCCAGGACCTCGCCGGTGGGGCCGGAGGCGATGACGTGGCCGAAGTCCAGGACGGTGACCTGCTCGCAGGTGGCCTGGACGAGCTCCATGTCGTGCTCGACGAGCAGGACCGAGACCCCGAGCGCCGCGGGCACGGCCGCCAGGCGCCTGGCGAGGCGCAGCGACTCGGCGGCGGACTGGCCGGCGGCGGGCTCGTCCAGCAGCGCGACCTTCGGCCGCGCCGCGACCGCGGCGGCGACGTCCAGGAGGCGCCGGGTGCCGGCGTCGACGATCGACACCGGGACCTGGCCGGGCGGGCAGCCGAAGAACTCCAGCAGCTCGTCGGCCTCGGCCCGCGGCAGCCGCCGGCCGGCGCCGATCGTCAGGTAGTCGTACAGGCTGAGCTCGGGCGCGATCGCGGTGGTCTGGAAGGTGCGGCGAAGGCCGAGCACGGCGCGGCGGCTCGGCCCGAGTCCGTCCAGCCGCCGCCCGGCCAGCTCGACCGTGCCCCCGTAGCCCGCGACGAAACCGCTGACCGCCGCGATGAACGTCGACTTTCCGGCGCCGTTCGGGCCGATGAGCCCGACGACCGCGCCCTCGGGGACGGTCAGGTCGACGGCGTCCAGCGCCACGACCTCGCCGAACTTGACGGTGAGCCCCTGAACCGCCAGCACCGGTGCGCGGTCGCCGGTGGGCGCGGGCGCCGGGAGGGATCCGGCCTCCTCGGCGGCGGGCGCGTCCTCGGGGGCGGGCGCGTCCTCGGCCTCCTTGAGGATCTTCCGGGCGTCGCGCTCCCGCCTGCGCATCCGGGTCAGGTCGGTCTGGCTGAGCCCGCTGCGCAGCGCGAGCAGGGCGCCGGCGCCGAACAGCACGCCGCCGAAGTCCTGCGGCAGCGAGACCTTCTCCATGATCGTCGCCATCACCGCGCCGAAGATCCCGCCGAGCACGGCGCCCTCCGGGTGGTGCGGGCCGATCATGATGGCGACGGCGAACAGCGCGAGGGACTGGCCCATCGCGAAGTTCTGCGGGACCACCAGGCTCAGCTGGCCGACCAGCAGCCCGCCGCCGATCCCGGCGACGAACGCGCTGATCGCGAACGCGGCGAGCTTGCCGCGCGCCACCGAGACGCCGTGCGCCGCGGCGGACCGCTCGGAGTGCCGCAGCTCGTACCAGGACAGCCCGAGCCGGGTCCGGCCGATGATCCCGAGGGCGACGGCCAGCACGGTGAACACGATCACCGTGAAGACGAAGTAGCCGCCGTCGGTGTCGAAGGGGGCGGGCCGCTCCAGCATCGTCAGGTCGGCCGCGCCGGGGAACGGGTTGACGTTCAGCACGATGTCGGTGCTGACCGCGAACCCGAAGGTGACGACGGCGAGGTTGACGCCGCGGATGCGCAGCGCGGGCAGTCCGATGGCGACGCCGACGGGGACGGCGGCCAGGCCGCCGAGGAGCAGCCACAGGTAGAAGCCGCCCGGCGCGTCCGCCACGTTCAGCCGCAGCACCACCCAGGCGCCGATCGCGGCGAACGACATCTGGCACAGCGACATGACGCCGGCCCGTCCGACGATCACCCCGAAGCTCTGCATGATCACCGCGCTGATCACGGCGCTGATCGCCAGGTAGATCCAGTACGGCGGCAGGACCAGCGGGAGCAGCGCGCAGGCGAGCACCGCGATGCCGAGACCGGTGCCGAGGCCGCGCTTGTCGACCAGGTTCATCGAGGCCCGCCCTCCGCCGCCCCGGCGCCCGCGCCGGCGGCGCCGACCGGCGGCCCGCCGAAGTAGAGCCGGTGCAGGCGCCGCTCGTCGCCGCGCAGCTCGCCGCACGGCCCGGAGAAGACCACGCGTCCCTTGCGCAGGACGTGGGCGTGGGTGCCGACGTCCAGCGCGAGGTTCGCGAACTGCTCGATCAGCACGACCGCGATGCCCATCCCGGCCAGCTCGCCGACCGTGGACATCAGCCGGCGCACCACCAGCGGGGCGAGGCCGAGCGACATCTCGTCGATCAGCACGACCTTGGGAGCCGAGACCAGGGCCCGGCCGAGCACGACCATCTGCTGCTCGCCGCCGGACAGGTACCCGGCCTGCAGGCTCCGCCTCTTCTCCAGCTCCGGGAAGAGCCGGTAGACGGTGCCGAGGTCGCCGTCGCCCCGCTGGGAGACGATGAGGTTCTGCTCGACGGTGAGCGTGCGGAACGTGGTGCGGGCCTGCTCGACGTAGCCGAGGCCGGCGCGGGCCCGCTTGTAGGGGGCGAGTCTCTCGATGGCGGCGCCGTCCAGCCGGATGGTGCCGGACCTGACGGGGGCCAGGCCGGCGATGCCGTCCATCAGCGTCGTCTTGCCGGCGCCGTTCGCGCCGAGGATCACGGTGACCGCGCCCGGCGCGGCGTCGAGCGTGACCTCGTGCACGATCGGGACCTCGGCCCGGTCCACGCCGACGCCGTCGAGGGCGAGAGCCGGAGCGGTCATCACTCTCCGTCCGTGCCGAAGGCCGAGCGCAGGGCGGCGGCCGTCCGGGCCTGGGCGTCCCTCGCCACCGACAGCTCGGTGGCGAGCGGGCCGAAGAACGCGTGGATCATGCCGTCGTAGCGGACGAGGTCGGTCTGGACGCCCGCGTCCTTGAGCCGCACCGCGTACTCCTCGCCCTCGTCGCGGAGCACGTCGCACTCGGCTTCGAGGACGAGCGCCCGGCACAGCCCGGCGAAGCTCTTGGCCCGCAGGGGCAGCACACAGGCCACCGGAGCCAGACGACATAGGAGAACGTTCAGGCACTCGAC
>NZ_JBEZJP010000662.1:0-2846 GCF_040653175.1 Actinomadura sp. NPDC048032 | reverse complement strand
GTCGCGGGCGCGGCGGCGGCACGCCCGCACGTCGCGGACGCCGTTGACGGTGAGGAGGCAGTCGAAGCAGGCGCCGATCCCGCAGAACACGCCGCGCGGGGCGCCGGAGGGCCCGCGCCGCCAGGTGCGGCGGCCCGCGGCCAGCAGCACTCCGGCGAGGGTCTGGCCGGCGACGCCGTCCACGGGTTCGCCGTCCACGGTGATCCGCAGCGGGACGTCGGGGCGGCGGCCGGTCCGGTCGGCGCCGGCGGGGACGAGTCGCGCGCTCATCGGGTCTCTCCTTCGCACTGGGCGGCGGGCCGGTCCGCGCGGAACGGCGCCGCGTCGATCGCGGGGGCGCGGCCGAGCATGAGGTCGCGCAGGACGGCGGCGGTCCCGGCGGACAGGCCGATCCCGGCGCCCTCGTGGCCGGTGGCGTGCCACAGGCCCTCCAGGCCCGGGTCGGCGCCGATGACCGGCAGGTGGTCGTCGACGTACGGGCGGAACCCCCCGTAGGCGCGCATCACCGGCACCCCGGCCAGGGACGGGAAGAGCCGCAGCGCCTTGGCGGCGATGACCGACAGCACCTCGGGGCGGATCCGGTCGTCGAACCCGACCCGGCGGCGCGAGGAGCCGAGGAGGATCGTCCCCGCCCGGGTGGACTCGACGACGGCGGACGCCTGCAGGTCCCCGGCGCCGCTGCCGACCGCGGCCACGTAGTCCGCGTCGTAGACCTTGTGGAAGACGGTCGGCGGCATCGGCGCGGTCACCAGGACCTCTCCGCGGCGGGGCCGGACGCCGAGCCGGACGCCGAGCCGCGCGGCGACCTCCCCCGCCCAGGGCCCGGCCGCGTTGACGACCGCGTCGGCCTCGATCGTCCCGCCGGAGGTGCGGACGCCGGTGAGGCGGCCGCCGCTGCGGACCGCGCCGAGGACCTCGCACCCGGTGCGCAGGACGGCGCCGGCGCGCACGGCGGCGGCCAGCAGGGCGACGGCGGCTCCGGCGGGCTGGACCTGGGCGTCCTCGGGGTAGTGGACGGCCTTGGCGAAGTCGCGCGTCAGGTGGGGTTCGGCGGCGGCGAGGGCGGCGGCGTCCAGGTCCTCGGCGGTGATCCCGGCCTCGCGCTGGGCTGCGGCGAACTCCGTCAGCGCCGCGGCGCCCGCCGGGGTGGTGGCGACGACGATGCCGCCCTTGGCGTCCCATTCGACGCCGCCCGCGTTCGGGTCGCCGTCCAGGATGGCGGGCCACAGCTCGCGCGACAGCCGCGCCAGTTCGAGCTCCGGGCCCGGCCCCTTGTCGGAGACCAGGATGTTGCCCTCGCCGTGGGCGGTGGTCCCGGCGGCGGGGCCGCCCCGGTCGGCGACGACGACCTCGCAGCCCGCCAGGGCCAGCTCGCGGGCGCAGGCCGCGCCGATGATCCCGGCGCCCAGCACCACGACCCGCGTCATCGACCCTCCCGTTTGCCGTTCGTTAAACCGAACGATTCCGAGAGTAAGCGCGCCACGCGCGCGCTGTCAACGCGCGGGCGGCTCCGGATTCAGGGGGTTTCCGCCAGATGGGACGGGGTGCCGGGCGAGGCGTGAAGCCGCTGGTCAGCGCTGTACTGCAGCAGCAGGACGGAGCGGACGGGCCCCTCGACCGCGGTGTAGCGGTGCGGCAGGCGCGCGTCGAAGCCGACGTAGTCGCCCGGCCCGAGCTCCACGTCCCGGTCGTCCACCCGAACGGCGAGCCGCCCGGACTGCACGACCGTGTGCTCCATCCCCACATGGCCGAGCGAGTCCTGCCGGCGGCCGGCCCTGAACTGCTGGTCGTACACCTCGAACATGGCGCCGCCGGACTCGATGCCGCGCAGCGGCCGCAGGTCGACGCCCTTCCCGCTCAGCACCTCCACCTCCGCCGCGCGCACCACCGTGAGCCCGGACGGCTCCTGGTGGTCGAGCAGGTCGGAGATGGGGACCTCCAGCGCGCGCGAGAGGCTGAACACGGTCTCGATCGTGGGGTTCCCGGCGCCCGCCTCCAGCTGGGACAGCGTCGCCTTGCCGATCTTGGACCGGCGGGACAGCTCCGACAGCGACAGGCCGAGCTCCAGCCGCGCGCGGCGCAGGTTGCCGGCCAGCACGTCCCGCACCGATTCCCCTGACGCCCCCACGCTCCCGCTCCTCGTCCGCTCGCCCGCTCACGTTCGCTCTATCGAACGGCCAGTGTACTCGGCGGCCCGGAGGGGTCAGAGCTCCACCAGCGTCCCGGCGCCGGCCGCGCGGGCGCGGCCGACGATGACGGACGCCGCCGCCGCGTCCTGCACGCCGAGGCCGACGCTGTTGTAGAAGACGAGGTCGGTCTCGGACCGCCGCCCGGCGGCGAGGCCGGCGACGATCGGGCCCAGCGGGCGCACCCGGCCGGGGTCCAGCTCCCCGGCGCGCACGGCGGCCACGACGGGACCGGCGTGCTCCAGGGCGGTCGTCACGTCGTCCACCACGACCGCGGCGGCGCGGGCGAGGACCTCCCCGTCCACCTCCGCCCGGTCCGGGGCGAACGATCCGACGCTCACGACCGTGCACCCGGGGTCGAGCCACGCGCCGAGGACGACCGGCTCGGCGCTGGTGGTGGCGGTGACGACGATCTGCGCGCCCCGCACCGCCTCGCGGGCGGACGCCGCCGCCGCGACCGGCAGCTCCAGGTCCCGTGCGAGCTCGGCGGCGGCGGTGCAGGTGTCCGGATGGCGGCAGGCCACCGCCACCTCGGTGAGGGGACGCACCGCGGCCATCGCCCGCACGTGCGCTTACCAGAACCGGCGGGAGGCCGAGCTCGGCGAAAGTGGGAACCCTCTCCTCGTCCGCGATGGCGGGCATGGTGGGGTTCTGTTCAGC
>NZ_JBEZJP010000661.1:0-2853 GCF_040653175.1 Actinomadura sp. NPDC048032 | reverse complement strand
GTCGCCGGACCTTCGTGAGTCCGCCATGAGCTGCGCCAGGTCCTCGATCGAGTAGATGTCGTGGTGCGGCGGCGGCGAGATGAGGCCGACGCCCGGGGTGGAGTGCCGCGTCTTGGCGATCCACGGGTAGACCTTGTGGCCGGGCAGCTGGCCGCCCTCGCCGGGCTTGGCGCCCTGCGCCATCTTGATCTGGATGTCGTCGGCGTTGGTGAGGTACTCCGAGGTCACGCCGAACCGGCCGGAGGCCACCTGCTTGATCGCGCTGCGCCGCAGGTCGCCGTTCTCGTCCGGGACGAAGCGCGCCGGGTCCTCGCCGCCCTCGCCGGTGTTGGACTTGCCGCCGAGGCGGTTCATCGCGATCGCGAGGGTCTCGTGCGCCTCGGCCGAGATGGAGCCGTAGGACATCGCGCCGGTGGAGAACCGCTTGACGATCTCCGATACCGGCTCGACCTCCTCGATCGGCACCGGCTCGCGCTCGCCCTCGCGGAGCCGGAACAGCCCGCGGAGCGTCATCAGCTTCTCGGCCTGCGAGTCGACCTTGGAGGTGTACTCCTTGAAGATCTCGTAGCGGCGGGTGCGGGTGGCGTGCTGGAGCTTGAACACCGTGTCCGGGTTGAACAGGTGCGGCTCGCCCTCGCGGCGCCACTGGTACTCGCCGCCGACCTCCAGGGTGCGGTGCGCCAGGTCGTTGCCGCGCGGCGGGTACGCGCGCGCGTGCCGCTCGGCGACCTCGCGGGCCAGCACGTCGAAGCCGACGCCGCCGAGCCGCGAGGTGGTGCCGGTGAAGCACCGCGCCACCACGTCCGCGCCGAGCCCGATCGCCTCGAAGATCTGCGCGCCGGTGTAGGACGCGACCGTCGACACGCCCATCTTCGACATGATCTTCAGGACGCCCTTGCCGTAGGCCTTCACCAGGTTCCGGCCGGCCTTCGCCGGGTCCGTCCCCTCGATCACGCCGCCGCGCACGAGGTCCTCGACGGTCTCGATCGCCAGGTACGGGTTGATCGCGGACGCGCCGTACCCGATGAGCAGCGCCATGTGGTGGCACTCGCGGGCCTCGCCCGTCTCGATCACCAGGCCGACCTGGGTGCGGGTCTTCTCCCGGATCAGGTGGTGGTGCACGGCGCCGGTCAGCAGCAGCGACGGGATCGCGGCGCGGGCCGAGTCGGCGCCGCGGTCCGACAGCACGATGATCCGCGCGCCGGCCTCGATGGCCCGGCTGACCTCGGAGTTGATCTCCTCCAGGCGCGCCTGCAGGGCCTCTCCCCCGCCGGCGACGTCGTACAGGCCCTGCACGACGTGCGCGGCCAGGTGCGGCAGCGACCCCTCGTCGTCGATGTGGATGATCTTGGACAGTTCGTCGTTGTCCAGGATCGGGGTGGGCAGCACCAGGCGCCGGCACGAGTCCGGGCCGGGGTCCAGCAGGTTGCCCTCCGGGCCGAGCGTGGACTGCAGCGAGGTGACGAGCTCCTCGCGGATCGCGTCCAGCGGCGGGTTCGTGACCTGCGCGAACAGCTGCTTGAAGTAGTCGAACAGCAGCCGCGGGCGCTCGGAGAGCACCGCGATCGGGGTGTCGGTGCCCATCGACCCGATCGGCTCCGCGCCCGTCCGCGCCATCGGCGTCAGGATGATCCGCTGCTCTTCGAGCGTGTAGCCGAACGTCTGCTGCCGCCGGACCAGCGTCTCGTGGGTCGGGATCTCCCGCTCGCGCTGCGGCAGCTCCTCGAACCGGACCAGGCCCTCGTGCAGCCACTCCCCGTACGGGTGCTCGGCGGCCAGCTCGGCCTTGACCTCGTCGTCCTCGACGATCCGCCCGGCGGCGGTGTCGACGAGGAAGATCTTGCCGGGCTGCAGGCGGCCCTTGCGGACGACCTTGGCGGCGGGGATGTCGAGCACGCCGGCCTCGCTGGCCAGCACGACCAGGCCGTCGTCGGTCACCCAGTACCGGCCCGGGCGCAGCCCGTTGCGGTCCAGGACGGCGCCGACGACGGTGCCGTCGGTGAAGCTGACGCTGGCGGGGCCGTCCCACGCCTCCATCAGCGTGGAGTGGAACTCGTAGAACGCCCGCCGCTCGGCGTCCATCTCGGTGTGGTTCTCCCACGCCTCCGGGATCATCATCAGCACCGCGTGCGGCAGCGACCGGCCGCCCAGGTGCAGCAGCTCCAGGCACTCGTCGAACGACGCGGTGTCGGACGCCTCGATGTCGATCACCGGGAAGATCCGGGAGATGTCGCCGGGCAGCAGGTCGGACTTCAGCAGCGCCTCGCGGGCCCGCATCCAGTTCCGGTTGCCCTTCACGGTGTTGATCTCGCCGTTGTGGGCGATGAACCGGTACGGGTGCGCCAGCTCCCAGGCCGGGAAGGTGTTCGTCGAGAACCGCGAGTGGACCAGCGCGATCGCGCTGGTGAAGCGGCGGTCCGACAGGTCGGGGAAGAACGGCTCCAGCTGCGGGGTCGTCAGCATCCCCTTGTAGACGATCGTGCGGCTGGACAGGCTCGGGAAGTAGACCCGCACGTCCTGCTCGGCGCGCTCGCGCATGCAGAACACGGCGCGGTCCAGCTCCAGGCCGGTCCTGCCCTCGTGCGGGCCGCCGTCCGCGGGGGCGACGAACAGCTGCGCGAAGTGCGGCATCACCCGGCGGGCGGCCGGGCCCGTGAAGCGCGGGTCGTGCGGGAGCTCGCGCCAGCCGAGGACCGTCAGGCCCTCCTCCACGCACAGCGTCTCGACGTGGGCGACCGCGGCGGCGCGCTCGTCGCCGTCCGCGGGGAGGAACGCGATGCCGGCCGCGTAGGCGCCGGCCGCGGGGAGCGGGAAGTCGCAGACCTCGCGGAAGAACGCGTCCGGGATCTGGAC
>NZ_JBEZJP010000660.1:0-2872 GCF_040653175.1 Actinomadura sp. NPDC048032 | reverse complement strand
GCGGCGACGTCGCCGCCGGTCGCGGTGGCCAGCACGTGCCGCAGGTCCTGCGTGCACGCGTCGATGTACTGCTCGTCCGACATCCCGGCGAACTGCGGGAGCCGGCGGTCGGCGCCGTGCAGGAAGTGGACGTCCAGCGGGGAGTACGACAGGTTCGTCCAGCCGCGGTTCCCGGTGACGCCCGTCGCGGCGAACGACCGGCCGTGGTAGCTCTGCCGCATCGCGAGGACCTGGTCGCTGCGCCGCGCGTACGCGGCCAGCAGCAGCGCGGTCTCGTTGGCCTCCGTCCCGGAGTTGGTGAAGAACACCTTGGCGTCCGGGATGCCCGACAGCCGGGCGATCTTCTCGGCCAGCTCCACCTGCCCGCGCAGCAGGTACGCCGTGGAGGTGTGCACGACGCCGGTGGCGATCTGCCGCTCCACCGCGTCCCGGACCTCGGGCACGTCGTACCCGAGCATGTTCGTCAGGATGCCGATGAAGAAGTCGAGGTAGGAGTTCCCCTCGGCGTCGGTCACGCGGTTGCCCTTGCCGCCGACGATCTCGATGGGGTCCCGGTAGTTGAGCGCCATCCAGGACGGCATGACCGCCCGGTGGCGCCTGAGCAGGTTCGCGTGTTCCGACATGCCCCAAGTCTCGTTTCCGGCGGGCGGCCGCGGCCACCCGCAGAGTGTTAGGACCGGGCGCCTCCGCTTAACGGTCTGCTGGCGGCCGACCATCGGTAACGGCCGGATCATCGCCGCTGACACCCTGTGCGGATATCCTCGCCGTGATGCTGCCCACTGTCGACGACGTCCTCCAGCTCGACGCGGTACGCCGCGGCCAGCCGCACGTCGTCGCGGGCGCCGACCGCACCGGCAACCGGGTCCGCTGGGTGCACGTCGCCGAGGTCACCGACATCGCGCATCTGCTGCACGGCGGCGAGCTCGTCCTCACCACCGGGATCGCGCTGCCCGACGAGCCCGAGCGGCTCCGCGCCTACATCGCCGACCTCGCCGACGTCGGCGTCAGCGGCCTGATGATCGAGCTCGGCAGGCGCTACGCCAGCGTGCTGCCGCCCCCGCTGATCGCCGCAGCTGAGGAGTTCGGCCTGCCGGTGATCGTGCTGGCGCACGAGCCCGCGTTCGTCGACATCACCGAGTCGGTGCACGCCCGGATCGTCCAGGAGCAGTTCGCCGAGCTGCGCGCCTCCGAGCAGCTGCACGAGATCTTCACCCAGCTGTCGGTCGAGGGCGCCTCCACCGACGAGGTCGTCCGGCAGGTGGCGGCGCTCGGCGGGCACCCGGTGGTGCTGGAGAACCTCGCCCACCAGGTCCTCGCCGCGGACGCCGGCGGCGCCGACCCGGCCGAGCTGCTGTCGGCGTGGGAGACCCGCTCGCGGGCCGTCCGCCCCGGCCGCCGCACCGGCTACGACGAGGCGTCCGGCTGGCTGGTCACGATGGTCGGCGCGCGGGGGGAGGACTGGGGCCGGCTGATCGTCGACCTCGGCGCGCCGCCGTCCCCGCGCGAGACCGTGCTGATCGAGCGGGCCGCCACCACCCTCGCCCTCGGCCGGCTCCTCGACCGGCACGCCGAGAGCGTCGAGCGGCAGGCGCACGGGACGATCATCGCCCGCATCCTCGCGCACGCCTACTCCGACCCGCAGGAGGCGGCGGCCCGCGCCCGCGCCCTCGGCGTCCCGCTGTCCGGCCGCCGGCTGCTCGGCGCCGTGCTCCGCCACCGCGGCCCCGCGCTGTCCCGGTCCGCCCCGCCCGTCGGGGAGCTGTCGCAGCTCGCCGAGACGGCCGCGGCGGCCTGCAAGGACGCGCGCCTCGCCGCGCTCGTCGGCGTCCTGGACGAGGGCGGCCCGCACGCCCGCGTCGGCGTCCTGGCCTCCCTGCCCGCCCGCGCCGACGTGGAGACCGCGCTCACCGAGGTCGCCACCCGGATCCGCAAGCAGTCCGGCGACACCGTGATGGCCGCCGGGTCGGTGGTGGAGACGATCCGCGACGTCCGCCGCTCCTTCCTGGAGGCCGAGCAGGTCGCCGACGTCGCCGCGCGCGGCTCCGGGGCCCGCCTCTACTACCGCCTGCCCGACCTGCGCCTGCGCGGGCTGCTGCACCTCCTCCGCGACGACGCCCGCGTCCAGACCTTCGTCGAGCGCGAGCTCGGCCCGCTCCTGGAGTACGACGCCCAGCGCGGCAGCGACCTCACGCGCATCCTGGAGCTGTACCTCGAATCCGGCCGGAACAAGGCCGTCGCCGCCCAGCAGGCGCACCTTTCCCGCCCCGCCTTCTACGAGCGCCTCCGCCGCATCGAACGGGTCCTGGACGCCGATCTCGACGACGTGGAGTCGTGCGTGTCCTTCCATGTGGCGCTCCTGGCCCTGTCGTCCGTCCGCTGGGAACGTTCCTGACCGGGCCGGTGACCGGTGAAGGCCGTTCGCGGCCGGTTCCGCGCGCATACGCTTTAGCGCATGGCGGACGCGGTACTGCACGTTCATCGGTACGGGGACCCGGGCGGAGCACCGGTGGTCATGCTCCACGGGGTCTGCGGTCACGGGGCGCGCTGGCGGCGGACCGCCGAGCGGTACCTGCCGGACCGCTCCGTCCTCGCGCCCGACCTGCGCGGCCACGGGCGCTCGACGCACGAGCCGCCGTGGACGGTCGAGCGGCACGTGGCCGACGTCCTCGCGATGATGGACGCCGAGGGCGTCGAGCGGGCCGACCTCGTCGGGCACTCCTACGGCGGGATGATCGCGCTGCACCTCGCGCGGACCGCGCCGCGGCGGGTGCGGCGGCTCCTCCTGCTGGACCCGGCCATCAGGCTCGTCCCGGCGGCCGCGGGCCGGGAGGCGCGCGGGCACCTGTCCCCGGCGTCCTTCGGCGACGTCGCC
>NZ_JBEZJP010000659.1:0-2899 GCF_040653175.1 Actinomadura sp. NPDC048032 | reverse complement strand
GGAGTCCCCGGGGCGCCCTCGCGGCGTTGAATTCCGGGCGCAGAAAGAAATGACAACAGGTGGACACGGAGCGACCCAACCGACTTCTCGTTTTCAGTAGCCGGTCATTCGTCGGGCCCGACTGTCGCATCGGGGGTGGGGTTCCAGGAGCCAAGGGTTCTCCTTTATGGTGTTGATGGGGCGGTTTGGCCTGGCCATGGCGGCGGGAGCGTCTCCAGCCAGGTGATCGCCGAGGCGATTAGCCGCGCTACGGTCGGATCGCAGGGCACCGCCCGAACAGTTCCGGCTCGGCTTGCAGGACCGCGATGTCGGACAGGCAATCCCCGCCCCGGCGCCAGCATCACCGCCAGGTCCGCGACGACCTTGCCCGGATCATGGGTCGCCCGCGGCTTGTGTCACCGCTCCAACCTGACCGAGAGTGCCTGGTCGAGGCCGGCCGCGCGAAGCGTCTAGGGCAGCAGCACCCCGCCGATCTGAGCGACGATCCCGCCCCGTCACCAGACACCAGACACCAGACACCACGAGCTTGGCAGAGAGTACTGGCGCGGACAGGACCGTCGACAGACCCGCCGTCAGGTGAAAGCCCGAGGCTAGGCGCCGTCCGCCGCACGGCGGACGGGCGTCCGCGAAACGCCAATGATCGTCCGTAGCGGCACGCCGCCGTCCGAGTGACGGACGACGACCATTGTCGGGCGTTCCGTGAGAATCGGAGTTCGAGTGGTACCCATCCCCGGGCCTCCAGCTGTGCACGGCCGCCGCGCCGCCGTCCAGCACGGCGGCCCGTCCGCCGCACCGCCGCACCGCCGCACCCGATCATCGACACTGGCCGCGGTGGGGACGGCATCAACGTGGCTGGGACGTAGTCGCGCTTTCCAGCATGCCAGCGGCGGTCTCCCACCAGGTCAACCGGTTCGCGCCGCCCTTGGAGCCGTCGGGCTCGCTTGTCGACGGCGGCGTGTCAGCTCGCCTCTGCCGACACGCCTCTCGACCGCATTCGATTAACTACTCTCCGTGTAAAGTTCTGGTCAAGGGTCGTCCATCTCTTGCGAAGGGTGCTTTCAGTTCCTGACGTGGGGCCGCGGGAGCAGGTGCGTTATCGCGTCTCCTGCGGTCCGGTGGCGAGAGCGAGGTGTGACCTTGCAGGTTGACGTCCGGTTGTACACGCCCGCCGAGGCTGCGGCGATGTTGCAGGTGCGCGAGTCGTGGCTGCGGAAGAAGGCCAGCGCGCGGGTCATCCCGTGCACCTTCATCGGCAAGCACCTGAGGTTCAGCGATCAGGACATCGCCGGGATCATCGCGGCTGGCGCCAAGCAGCCGGTGGTCCGCCGGCGGCGCGGCCGGTTCTGAGCCGCGGAAGACACAAGGAGGAGCAAGTCATGGCGTATGCCGAAAAGCGTGGAAACAAGTGGCGCGTCCGGTACATGCGGCCGGATGGCAGCGCGGCCTCACAGTCGGGGTTCGAGACGAAGAAGGCCGCGC
Source organism: Actinomadura sp. NPDC048032 (assembly GCF_040653175.1). Lineage (NCBI taxonomy): Bacteria > Bacillati > Actinomycetota > Actinomycetes > Streptosporangiales > Thermomonosporaceae > Actinomadura > Actinomadura sp. NPDC048032. Next base: position 1,420 of record NZ_JBEZJP010000659.1, on the reverse strand, counting down.
TGAACTGGGGTGAGGAGCAGGAGGCCGGTATCCGGCGACATAGTTGGAACGATCCTCGTGACGGGGCGGCGTTACTGGCCGACTGGGTCGAGCTGTGGTGGTCGGGGCAGGATCTGGAGGCCACGACCGAGGCCAAGTACCGGTACCTGATCGATCACCACATCGTTCCGGCGTTCGGGAACCGGCCGGTCAACACTCTCACCAGCCCCGAGGAGATCGTGGCTTGGGAGAAGCGGACACGGACCAGAGGGTTCTCGCACCGGACCGCGGCCGACGCCCGGTCGCTGCTGGGCACGATTCTTGGAGATGCCAAGGGACGCGGGATGGTCGCGAGCAATGTCGCCGTCAAGCGGCGAGGGCGCGGGCGGAAGCGGGCGCGGCGGGCCATCGCGGTGCGGGGGCCGGAGAAGGTCTGGGCCACTCCCCTGCAGACCCTGCTGCTGGCCGAGCGGTGCGCGCTGCTGTCCGGGCGTGATGACGACTTCGTCCTGGTCGTCCTGACCGCCTACACCGGCATGCGGTGGGGTGAAGTGCACGGGCTGGAGCGGCCGGCGTGCCGACTCGACCGGATCCAGGTCGACTGGCAGCTGCGGGAGCTGGCAGGTCGGCTGGAGAAGGTGCCCCCGAAGGATGACTCGCACCGGCCGGTCGATCTGCCGCCCTTCCTGTCGGCGCTCGTCTCGGAGCAGAGCCTTCGGACGCCTGGCCGCTGCGCCTGTCCGGGGCGGGCGCCTGTCTGCGGCGGGCGCGGGCAGTACCTGTTCCTCAGCTCTGAGGGTGCTCATCATCGTCGTTCCCACTACGCTCGGCGGGTTTTCCAGCCCGCGGCGGACGGTCGATACCCCAAGGGCACGCGGCAGACCGGAAAGCGCGTCCTGGCGGACACGACGGTATGGCCGGGGACGCCGGTTCCACCGTGGCCTGACGCCGTCCCCGGGCAGCCTTTCCAGCCGCCCAGGGGGAAGGGGATCCGGGTGGTTACCGAAGAGCACTCGCCGTCGGTGTGGTTGCCGCTCATCGAGGGGCTCACGCCGCACGGGCTGCGGCACAGCCACAAGACCTGGATGCTGGAGGACGCCATTCCGGAGGTGCTCCAGGCCGAACGGCTCGGTCACACCGTGCCTGGCATACGCGGCGTGTACTCCCACGTCTCGGACACCATGCGAGACGACCTGAAGGCCAAGCTGCAGAAGCGCTGGGAAATCTCGCTGCAGGAACGGCTCCGGCTCAGTGGGAGCTCGCCGGTTCCCGTGCTCAATGCGCTTCTGGAGAGTGCTCAGAGGCGGGTTCTGGCCCCAGTCTCGATCTTGAGCGCCTAGGGCCTGTTTTGCGGATCTGGATCTTTGGTTTGTGAGGCGGTCGCAGTGCGGTACGGCAGGACGAGGGCGTCGGCGGCGGCGAAGAGTCCCGGGACATCGGC
>NZ_JBEZJP010000658.1:0-2915 GCF_040653175.1 Actinomadura sp. NPDC048032 | reverse complement strand
TGCGCCTTGTCGCCGAGGCCTTCTGGTCGCCGCCGGAGGCGACGACGAGGTCCTGGGTGCCCGACAGCACGCCCTGGGCGGCGAAGTGGATCGCCTGCTGGCGGGGACGTCCCTCGTCCGCGCGGACGGCTACCGCCGCGCGGCCCAGGCAGCGCGGCAGGGCGCCGTCATCGCCTGGGACGGCACGCAGGCGGCGGGCCAGGTCGCGGGGCAGGCCGTTCGTGAGAACGCCGCCCGCCTCGCCCAGGCCGAATCGATGCAGCGCGCCCTGCAATCCGAGCGCGCCCGGCAGATGCAGGATCTGGGCCGGAGGTCCGCCGCCCGGATGCAGGACGCGGTGCAGAGCGAACGGGCGCAGCAGGTCGGCCAGGCGGGCAAGCGCGTCGGGGGCCGGCTCAGGAACGCCTACCAGGATCGCCGGTCCGCCCGGCGGCAGCTGCCCCCGCAGCCGGAGCAGCCCGCCCTCCCGCCGCCCGCGCCCCACTACGACCCCTACGCGCAGCCCGGGTACGGCCAGCCCGGGTACGGCCAGCCGGGCCAGCACGAGCCGCCGCAGCAGTACATGCCGCCGCCCCAGCAGTAGTCGCCCGGGATTCGGAACAGTCGAAGTCCTACTGAATCACCCCACCTCGACCTTTGCTCACTCTTAGTAGTCATTACGTTACATAGAGCATGTGTCGGGGGACGATCGCGACGCAAGTACCGGATGCCGGAGCGAAAGGGATGATCATGAAGAGGTGTCTTGCGGTTCTGGTTCTCGCCGCCGGGACGACGATGGCCGGGATGACCGGCCTGTCCGCGACGGCGTCGGCCGCCACGGCGTCCGGCGAGCCGATGAAGGGCCACGACCACCACTGCTGCTGTGAGCACAACGTCAACAAGAACATCAACATCAACATCAACGGCTGACGCGACGGCCGTTCCCGCCCGGCGGTCCTTCCGGCGGGCGGCCATCTGGCGGAGACCGCACGGTCTCCGCCAGATCGTCACTCCGCCAGATCGTCACTCCGCCAGATCGTCACTCCGCCAGATCGTCACTCCGCCAGATCGTCACTCCGCCGGCTTCGCTCCGCCAGGGCGTCCAGTTGCGCCTCCAGCGGCACGGGCGCGCCGAGGCGGTTGTCCACGGCCGTGTGGGGCACCGGAGGCGGCGCCCCCGGCAGCATCCGGGCGACGAACGCGTCGAACGCGGCCAGCTTGCCGGCGTCGCGGGGCGAGCCCCGCCGCTCCAGCCGGTGCCGGAGGGTCGCGGCGTCGGTCCGGATCCAGACCAGCCGCACCGGCGGCCCGCCCAGGGACGCCACCCACGCGCTCCAGCGCGCCGCGTCCCGGATGTGGCCGGTGAACGGGCCGCTCAGCAGCACCGGGCAGCCGTGCGACCGGATCTCCCGCGCGGTGGCGGTCATCCCCGCGTACTCGTGCGGCTTGACGTGCTCGTCGTACCAGGGGCCCTCGCGCTCGCCCGGATCGCGGGAGAACGCCGCGAGGGTCGCCTCCACGAACGGCCCGAACATCGTGTCCTTGTCCAGCAGCGCCGGGACGGGGCGCAGCCGCCGCAGCAGCAGGTCCGAGACCGTGGTCTTGCCGGAGCCGGGCGGCCCCGCCACCACCCAGGCCGGGGCGGGCGTCACGTCGACAGGCGCAGCCGGCGGGTCGCCAGCCGCTCGATGCGCGCCTCGTCGATCTCGTGGCCGAGGCCCGGCTGCGTGAGCGGGACGCCGACGACGCCGCCGGACGAGCGCACCGGCGGCGTCACGAACACCGGGCCGCCCGCCGGGTCGGACACGTCGCTCGGGAGCGTGCACCCCGGCAGGGCCGCGAGCGCCACCGCGGCGGCCTGCCCGATGCCGAACGCGCCGCAGCCGCTGCACCACACGTCCCATCCCGCCGCGTAGGCGAGGTCGTGGGCGCTGCGGGCCGCGGTCAGCCCGCCGAGCCGGTCGAGGCGCAGGTGCAGCGCACGGCCCGCCTCCAGCGACAGGGCCGCGTCCAGCGTCTCCAGATCGCCCACGTCCGGGGCCACGGCGGTGCCCACCCGCGCCTGGAGCCGGGCGTGCGCGGCGAGGTCGCCGCCGGCGAAGGGGCGCTCGATCGCCGCCAGGCCGTAGGCGTCCAGCGCCTCCAGCGCCGCCAGGTGCTCCGGCGACTCGGTGTAGGCGTGGCCCGCGTCGGCGACCAGCGCCAGGGCCGGGTACGCCTGCCGGATCGCGCGGACGGGCTCGATGTCCCACCCCGGCCGGACGTCCAGCGTGACGCGGGTGTGGCCCGCTCCAACGGCCCTGTTGACCCGGGCCGTGACGGTGTCGATCGCCGGCTCGGGGGTGATCCGCGCGCCCGTGACGATCGAGGTGCGGGTGCCGCCGAGCGCGTGCGCGAGCGGCAGCCCGCGCGTCCGGCACCACAGGTCCCAGCAGGCCGTGTCGACGGCCGCCGCGGCCTCCCGCGCGCCGAGGTCGGCGGCGGCGGACACGTCCTCGGGGCGGTCCCAGTCGAGCCCGATCAGGGCCGGCCCCATGCGCGTCTCGATGTCCGCCCACGCCGCGCCGGGGTCCCCGGCTCCGTCCCGGACGGCCATCTCGCCCCAGCCGACGGCGTCGTCGCCGGCCAGGCGGACGAGGACGCTCTCCGGCCGCCGCCCGCGCGGCATCGCCACGCGGAAGGCGTCGCAGCCGTGGATCCGAGGCACCGCACCAGCCCTTCGAAGTAGGGGTCGTTCCTCAATGATCCCTCCTCCCCGGACCAGGAAGGACAATCCACGCGGGTCAGGACCGCCGCGGCGGGACGGGCGCCGGCCGCGGGCCGGGCCGTCCGGTCAGGAGCCGCTGCGCGAGGAACAGCTTGACAGTGTGGGACGGTCCGGCGGGGCGGAACGCCGGCAGGGACAGGTCGGGGTCCGGGTCGATCCAGTCGAGGAC
>NZ_JBEZJP010000657.1:0-2915 GCF_040653175.1 Actinomadura sp. NPDC048032 | reverse complement strand
GACCCGAAGACCGGCGAGATCGTCGGCACGGACGTCGCCACGCAGACCCGGCAGACCCTCGCCAACCTGGCCGCGATCCTGGCCGAGCACGGCCTCGGCCTGGACGACGTGGTGAAGTCGACCGTCCACCTCCAGGACCTCCACCGCGACTTCGCCGCCTACGACGAGGTCTACCGGGAGCACTTCACCAAGCCCTACCCGGTGCGCACCACCGTGGGATCGCAGCTGATGAACATCCTCGTCGAGATCGACTTCGTGGCCTACAAGAAGAGCTGATGGACTCGTCCCTCTTCGCCATGGTGGAGGATCTGCGCGGCGCCGGCGCCGCGCGGATCCTCTCCCACGGGGTCTCGGCCATCACGATCGGCGCCGCCTACCACCGCGCCCGTGACGTGACACCGCACGGCACGACGCGCGTCACGTTCCGCCACGACGGGGTCCATTTCCCCCTGGGCGATGTCTTCAACGGGCTCCGGCTGATGCCGCCGGTGCAGAAGGGCGCCGACCAGGAGCCCATAAAGGCGCTCAGAGAAGAGACCCGCGCGCGTGGGATAGCGCTGCACGGCTGGGGCGTCTTCCTGCACAACACCACGCTCGGCCTGGCCTTCCCGGACGTCACGCAGGAGAACTGCTTCGGCGACCGTGCAGCGCCGGCCGACCTATGCCCGTCTCACCCGGACGTCCGCGCATATGCCATCGCGTTGGGCCGCGCCATCGCCCGTCAAGGCGTGGACTCCGTGGTCGCGGAATCCCTCCACTTCGGGACGTTCGGCCACGGCTACCACCACGAACGCTCTTTCGTGGACCTCGGGCCTGCCGCCGAGTTCGCCTTGGGCCTGTGCTTCTGCCCGCACTGCCTGGCCCTTCTCCCGGACGCCGAAAAGGCCCGCGAAGTCGCCGCGCGTTTGGTCGGGAAGGTGCTGGAGGGCGGCCCGCCCGCCGCCGAACTCCCCGACGTCCTCACCGAGTACGCCCGTGCCCGCTCGCCGATCGTGACGTCGCTGGCCGCGGAGGTCGCCGCGGCCGTCGCCGCCGAGGGCTCCCGGCTGACGTTCCTCGACCTCACCGGCGCCGTCCTGGGCTACGCGGACGGACGTCCCTCCGGCGCCCCGGCGGCCGCGTCCGCCTGGCGGATCGGCGTCGACCCCGCGGCGCTCGGCTCGGCCGTCCCGTCCTACGCCGTCCTCTGCTACGCCCACGACACCGCCCGCGTGGCCGAGGACGTGGCCGCCTACCGGGCCGCCCTGGGGCCGGACACCACGCTCCGCGCCGTCCTGCGCCCCGGCCATCCCGACACGACCTCGGCCGACCACCTGTCCGCCAAGGCCGCCGCCGCCCGCGCCTCCGGCGCCGACACGGTCGACTACTACGCCTACGGCCTGTCCCCGCTGCCCGTCCTCGACCGCATCCGGTCCGCCGGGGCATGATGGGCGCATGAACGCGTGGATCACCGTCGCCGCCTACGAGAACGTCAAGGGATGCCCGCCGCCCGCCGCCGCGCTCCGGCGTTGACTGCGTGACCGCGGCATCGACTGGATGCCGTTCCGGGCCGACGACGTCACGATAGGGCTCGCCTGCGGGCGCGACGACGACGGGCGCCCGCGCGGCTGGTACAGCGTCCAGGTGCGGGCCGAGGCCCTCCGGCCCCTCGGCCTGCACCCCGACCAGCCCGCGTCCCGGCCCGCCGGTCCCTCCCCTCCGGCCTGGTGGCACGCCGCCGCGGAGCGCGCGGCGCGCTCGGGGCCGCTCAGTCCCGGGAGGCCGGGAGGCGGCGGGCGAACATCGGGATGATGATCGCCGCGGCCAGGACGTGCGCGGCGCACAGCATCACCTTCGTCGAGGTCGCCGTGGCGCCCGCGGCGACGGGCGTCGTGAACGACAGGACCGTCAGCGCCACGGCGGCCCAGACGAACGTCCGGGACGGCCTCCGGGCGAACCGCGCGAGGAGCATCGCGAGGAGCGTCCCCCAGAACGTGCTGATGACCGTCCCCATCGCGAACATCCCGACCATGATCGGATCCGCGGCGTCGGCGCCGACGCCGCCGGCCTCCATCGGGACGCCGGCCGCGCGGGCGGCCAGGCCGAACAGCTCGGTGGCGACCGACCCCGCCAGCGCCGCGGCGGCCCCGGTCAGCCAGATCGGGCGGGCGCCGCTGGTGAGCGTCTGAGCGATGTCCATGAGGTGCTCCTTTCAGGGCTTCTGAAAGGAAGTCGAACCCGCGCCGCCGAAATCGACATCATCCGCCGAAAATCTCCGGCAGATCGAACGCGGCGAACACCCGCGCGTCCTGGAAGACGACGTTGCGCGCCACACCCCCCGGCGTCACGGTGAAGACCTGCAGGGTGTGCAGCCGGTACGCGCCCTCGGACCGCTGGTACGCGACGAGGGCCGGCTGCCCGTTGGCGGACGTCCGCGCCATCCGCCAGTCGGTGCCGGCCGTCGCGAACACCCGCGCCATGAACCGCCCGTAGTCGCGTCGCCCCCGGTACCAGAGCGGCACGGGCGGCATCTCCATGACGGCGTCGTCGGTCAGCAGCGCCACCAGCCCGTCGACGTCGGCCGCCTCGAACGACCTCACGTACCGGTCGAGGACGGCGCCGACCTCCGCGTCGTCGGGCTCGGTGACCTCCTCCTCCGCGACGCCCGCCACCCCCGCCCGGGCGCGCTGCAGGGCGCTGTTCACCGCGGCCGGGGACGTCTCCAGCAGCTCCGCCGCCTCGGCCGCGCCGAACTCCAGGACGTCCCGCAGGATCAGCACGGCGCGCTGCCTCGGCGGCAGTGCCTGCATCGCCGCCACCAGCGCCAGCCGCAGGCTGCCGCGTCGCACGACGCGCGAGGCCGGGTCGTCGAGCAGCGCGTCCGGGAACGGCTGCAACCACGGCACCTCGAACGCCGGGCTCAGCGGCGCGTCCGG
>NZ_JBEZJP010000656.1:0-2919 GCF_040653175.1 Actinomadura sp. NPDC048032 | reverse complement strand
CACCGGGCTCCTGGGGGCCGTCCGCAACGACATGGCGGGCGCCGACGGGGTTCAAGAGGGCGACCCGGTACGGGCCGCGGAGATCATCATCCTGACCACGTTCGACAGCGACGACCACATCCTGCGGGCGATGCGCGCCGGCGCGAGCGGCTTCCTGCTGAAGCACACCCCGCCGCCGGAGATCATGCGGGCGATCCGCCAGGTCGCGGCGGGCGAGCCGATGATGTCGCCCGCGGTGCTGCGCAGGATGATGGCCTACGTCGCCGAGAGCGGCGCCGATCCGCGCCGGGCCCGCGCCCGCGGCCTGCTGGACCGGCTGAGCGACGGCGAGCGGGCCGTGGCCGCGCTCGTCGGCCGCGGGCTGACCAACAGCGAGATCGGCAAGGAGCTGTCGCTCAGCGTCGCCACCGTGAAGGCGTACGTGTCGCGGCTGCTGGCCAAGCTGGAGCTGAACAACCGCGTCCAGATCGCCCTCCTCGTCCACGACGCCGCCCTCGACGACTAGCGGTTCTCCGGGCCGCGCCGCGCCAGCGGGACGTGGCGGAGCAGCAGCGCCGCCGCCAGGCCCAGCACGGTGACGGGCAGCGCGGTGACGAACAGGGTGGAGAACGCGTCCGCGAAGGCCTCGGCGACGCCGTCGCGCACCGGCGCCGGGAGGGTCTCCAGGACCTCGGGGCGGACGGCGTCGCCGAACGCCGGGACCCGCCCGTCCGGGACCCGTCGCACGATCTCCTCGGCGAACCGGTTCGAGACGACGGCGCCGAAGACGGCCATCCCGGCGGCGGTGCCGAGCATGCGGCTCGCGAAGACGCCCGAGCTCGCCGCGCCGAGGTCGCGGTGCGGCGCGGCCTGCTGCGCGATCAGCATGACGACCTGCTGGGACAGCCCGGCGCCGAAGCCGAGCACCGCCATGTAGCAGCCCGCGGCGACCAGGCCGGTGCCGGCGTCCATGGTCGCCAGCAGCGCGATCCCGGCCGCGCTGACCGCCATGCTCGCGGCCGGGAGCCGGTGGTAGCGGCCGGTGCGGTGGATGTACTTCCCGGCCGCCATGGACGAGGCCAGGAGCGCGAGCATCATCGGCAGCAGGAGCAGGCCCGATCGGGTCGCGCCGACTCCCCCGACGACCTGGAAGAACATCGGCAGGTAGGTGGCGAGGCCGAACCCGGTGGCGCCGCCGACGGCCGCGACGGCGCAGGCCACGCTGAACGACCGGTCGCGGAACAGCCGCGGCGGGATGATCGGCTCGGCGGCCGTCCGTTCGGCGAGCGCCCACGCGGTGAACAGCACGGCCGAGGCCGCCGCCAGGGAGAGGACGACGGGCGAGCCCCACGCGTACCGCGTTCCTGCCCAGCTGGTGAACAGGGTGAAGCAGGTGACGGCGGCGCCGAGCAGGACGATCCCGGCGTAGTCGATCCGGGGCCTGCCCTGCGGCGCCGGCAGCCGGAGGAACAGCACGATCACGGCGGTGGCGGCGATGCCGAGCGGCAGGTTGAGGTAGAACACCCACCGCCACGACGCGTGGTCGGTGAGGACTCCTCCGGCCAGCGGTCCCGCGATGCTGGAGACGGCGAAGACGATCGCCGAGTAGCCCTGGTACCGGGCGCGCTCGCGCGGCTCGAACAGCTCGCCGGTGAGCGCGAACATCGAGCTCATCAGGCAGCCGGCCGCGGCGCCCTGGACGGCGCGGAACACGATCAGCCAGGTCATGGTGGGCGCCGCCCCGCACGCCGCCGATCCGGCGAGGAACCCGAGCAGGCCCGTCAGCAGGACGCGGCGGCGCCCGAACAGGTCGCCGAGCCGTCCCGACAGGGGGACGGTGACGCTGGTGGCCAGCACGTACGCCGTCGACACCCAGGCGAGCCGGTCGAGCCCGCCGAGGTCCCCGACGATCGTCGGCAGCGCGGTGCCGAGCACCGTCGCGTCCAGCGAGGACATGAGCCCGGCGAGCATGAGGCCGCCGAACACCAGCAGCCGGTGCCGGTCGGTCATCGGCGCGGTCGTCTCGATCACGCGCACCTCCCATTTCTATGCGTTAGACATATAGATGCTAGACACAGATAGATGAGTCGCGCAATCCATCTAGACTGGGCGCCATGAGCGACGAGGCGCTGGACGCCGTCGAGCGGAGCATGGTCAGGCTGCGCAGGGGCATGTCGCGGCAGCGGCTGGGCAAGGCGGCGATCCGCGACCACAACCTCCCCGTCGACGTGCAGGTCCTGCACGTCGTGGACATCGTGGACGAGGGTCCCGACCGGCCCGGCGAGGAGATGAGCGTCGGCCTGGTGGCCGCCCGCCTCGGCGTCGACGCCTCGCGCGGCAGCCGCATCGTCGCCGAGGCGGTCAAGTCGGGCTACGTCCGGCGGGTCGCCTCGCAGGAGGACGGCCGCCGCATCCATCTGGAGCTCACCGACGCCGGCAGGGCCGTCGTCGACGCCACCCGCCGCACCCGGCAGGAGCACTTCGCCAAGGCCATGAGCGGCTGGACCGACGAGGAGCGCTCCGCCTTCGCCCGCCTTCTGTCCCGCTTCGTCCACACCTACGAGGACTGACCGCCCGCGCGGCGAGGGGCGCCGCGCGTCCTCCCCCGGTTGCGGGCGGACGGCGCCCGCCTACAACCCCGGTTGCGGGTCCGGCGCGAAGCGCTCGGCCTCGCGGAGGACGGAGCCGCGCCGGACCGGCGTCTAGGCTGACGGGATGGGTGGTCGCCTGATCCCGCCGGCAGGGCGCGCGCGGGACGCGGCCCTGGCGGGCGGAGTGCTCGCCGTGGTGGCCGTCAGCAGCCTGAAGTCGCTCGTGGGGCCGCGCGAGGAGCCGTGGGCCGCGACGGCGTTCGACTGGGCGCTGATCCTCCTCGCCTGCGGGGCGCTGTTCTTCGCCCGCCGGCGCCCGGTGGCCGTCGCGGCCCTCGTCCTCGTGGCC
>NZ_JBEZJP010000655.1:0-2926 GCF_040653175.1 Actinomadura sp. NPDC048032 | reverse complement strand
CCGAAGCCCGCCCCGTGGGCGGCGAGGATCCGCTCCAGCAGCGACATGATCACCTCCGACTGGCGGGTCATGTCGCCGGGCTTGTCGATCTCGCCTGTACGCGGGGTCGCTGGTGCCGGCCGAACTGCTGGAGGCGTGCCCGCCCGGCGCCCGGCTCGTCGACACCGCGAACATGACGCTGGACGAGATCGTCGCCGAGCTGACCGCCGCCCACCGCGGCGGCCTGGACGTCGCGCGGCTGCACTCGGGCGACCCGTCGGTGTTCAGCGCGGTCGCCGAGCAGATGCGCCGCCTCGACGCGGCGGGCGTGCCGTACGAGGTCGTCCCCGGCGTTCCCGCGTTCGCGGCCGCGGCGGCCTCGCTCGGCCGGGAGCTGACCGTCCCCGGCGTCGGCCAGACCGTGATCCTGACCCGCACGGCCGTGCGGGCCACCCCGATGCCGGACGGCGAGGACCTCGCCACCCTCGGCGCGAGCGGCGCCACGATGGTGCTGCACCTGGCCGTCCAGCGCATCGAGGAGGTCGCCGCCGAGCTGCTGCCCCGCTACGGCGCGGACTGCCCGGTCGCCGTCGTCGCCCGCGCCAGCCGCCCGGACGAGCTGGTCCTGCGCGGCACCCTCGCCGACATCGCCGCCCGGGTGCGCGAGGCCGGGGTGCGGCGCACCGCGGTGATCGTCGTCGGCCGCGTCCTCACCGCGTCGGCGTTCCCCGACAGCCACCTCTACAGCGCCGGCCGGGACCGGGCGTGCGGCGCGTCCTGATCCTCGGCGGGACGGCGGAGGCCCGCGCGCTGGCGGCCCGGCTGACCGGCGTGCACGTCGTCTCCTCGCTCGCCGGGAGGGTGTCGGACCCGCGCCTGCCCGCCGGCGAGGTCCACATCGGCGGGTTCGGCGGCGCCGAAGGGCTCGCCGCGTGGCTGCGGGAGCACCGGATCGACCGCCTCGTCGACGCGACCCACCCGTTCGCGGAGCGGATGAGCGCCTCCGCCGCGCACGCGTCGCGGCTGACGGGCGTGCCCCTGCTCGCGCTGCGCCGCCCCGGCTGGGACGAGGAGGACGGCGACGACTGGCGGCGCGTCCCGTCCCTGCCGGACGCCGCCGCCGCGCTGCCGGACGGCGCCCGCGCGTTCCTTACCACCGGCCGCCGCAGCCTTCCGGTGTTCGCCGCGCGGACCGATGTGTGGTTCCTCGCCCGGTCGGTGGACCCGCCGGAGCCGCCCGTCCCGCCCCACGTGCGCGTCCTGCTGGCACGCGGCCCCTACACCGTGGACGGCGAGCGCGCCCTGATCCGCGAGCACCGCCTGGACGTGCTGGTCACCAAGGACAGCGGCGGCGCGATGACCCGCGCGAAGCTCACCGCCGCCCGCGAGGCCGGGCTGCCCGTCGTCGACTTCATCCCCGACTCGGCGACCGACACGGTCGTCCGGGCCGAACCCACCCTCCGGGCCGACCACTAGCGCGCCGTCCCCGACCGACGCGGACGCAGCAGGACAGAAAGCAATAGGGAGCCGTAGCAATGCCGACACTGACGAGGCGAGGAGCGGCCGCGGCGGCCGCGGCCCTCGCGACCCTGCTCGCGGCGGCGTGCGCCCCGGGCTCGTCCGGCGACAAGCCGGAGAGCAAGGCGCCCGCCGCGGTGAGCACCGACGTGGCCAAGGCCGGGAACGTGACCCTCACCGTCTGGGACCAGGAGGTCCAGGGCGGGCAGAAGAAGCAGATCGAGGAGCTGAACAAGCGCTTCGAGGCCAAGTACCCCAACGTGAAGATCAAGCGGGTGTCGCGGTCGTTCAGCGACCTGCAGAAGACGCTCCGGCTCGCGCTGTCGGGCGGCAGCCCGCCCGACGTCGTGGAGGCCAACCAGGGCTACGCGTCCATGGCGCAGTACGTCAAGGCCGGGATGCTCCTCCCGCTCGACTCCTACGACCAGGTCTACGGGTGGCGCAAGCGCTACCCCAAGGGCCTGACCGACCTGAACAGCGTCACCCAGGACGGCAAGCTCATCGGGTCCGGCAACCTGTACGGCGTCTCGCTGAACGGCGAGATCGTCGGGCTCTACTACAACAAGGAGAAGCTCGCCAAGCTCGGCGTGCAGCCCCCGAAGAGCTGGGCGGAGTTCGACCAGGCCCTGGCCACGGCCAAGGGCAAGGGCGAGGTCCCGATCGCGTTCGGCAACCTGGAGAAGCTGCCCGCGATGCAGCTGTACGGCATCCTCCAGGACGGCGTCGCCGACAAGGAGGCCGTCCGCAAGCTCGTGTTCGGCAGCGGCGGCTCCTGGACGGACGCCCCGAACGTCCAGGCGGCGCAGAAGCTCGGCGACTGGTCGAAGAAGGGCTACTTCACCAAGGACGCCAACGCCGTCAAGTGGGACGACACCCCCGTCAACTTCGCCAAGGGCGACGGCGTGTTCATGTTCGGCGGCACCTGGTGGGCCTCCGAGCTGAACGACAAGATGAAGGACAAGGTCGGCTTCATGCTGCCGCCCCCGGCGCAGGCCGGTTCGCCGTCGGCGACGATGGGCGGCGAGAGCCTGCCCTGGTCGATCACGTCCAAGAGCAAGAACCCGGACGTCGCCGCCGCCTACATCAACTTCATCACCTCCCCGGAGGCGATGGACGTCTCGGTCGAGACCGGCAACCTGCCGGCGCTCGCCGCGCCCTCCAAGCAGCCGGCCGGGCCGCTGCTGAAGGAGGTCGCGACGGCGTGGGGCGAGCTGAGCAAGAACGACGGCATCACCCCGTACCTCGACTACGCGACGCCGACCTTCGCCGACGCGTTCGGCGGTCCGCTGCAGGAGCTCGTCGCCGGGCGCAAGCCGGCCGACGAGGTCATGAAGGCGGCGCGGCGCCGTGCGGGCGGTGAACGGCCTGGACCTGGAGGTGCGGGCTGGGGAGACGCTCGGCCTGGTCGGCGAGTCCGGCTGCGGCAAGT
>NZ_JBEZJP010000654.1:0-2930 GCF_040653175.1 Actinomadura sp. NPDC048032 | reverse complement strand
GTGACGACGGGCGGCGACCTGGTCATCGACCGCCCGGACGGGCGGGTCGCGACGCTGTGCCGCCCCGGCCAGCCCGACCGGCAGGTGTCGCTGATGCGGCGGCCGATGGCGGAGCTGCTGGCCGAGGAGCTGCGGCGCCTCGACCCCGACGAGGTCTACCGCGACGCCGCCGCCCGGTTCGCCAAGGACCTGGCGGGCGGGACGCAGAAGCCGGGCGTGGCGAGCGAGCCGGTGTCGGCGACGTCCGACGCGGCCGCGCCGCCCAGGAAGCAGGCGACGGCCAAGCGGGCGGGAGCCGGGCAGGCGGACTCGAAGCAGGCGGACTCGAAGCAGCCGGCGCGCAAGGGCCGCGGCAGGACGGGGGACGCGTGACCGCCCCGACCGTCCTGGTCCACCGCGACCAGGCCCTGCTCGCCGAGGCGGCCGCCGCCCGGCTCGTGACGCGGATCGCCGACGCCCAGGCGGCGCGGGGCACGGCGTCGGTGGTGCTCACCGGCGGCGGCGTCGGCACGGCGGTGCTCGCCGCGCTGGCCGCCTCCGGCGCCCGCGACGCGGTCGACTGGGGCCGGCTCGACCTGTGGTGGGGCGACGAGCGCTTCCTGCCCGCCGGAGACCCCGAGCGCAACGAGACCGGGGCGCGGGCGGCGCTGCTCGACCACGTCCCGCTGGATCCGGCGCGGGTCCACGCGATGCCGGCGGCCGACGGCCCGGACGGCGACGATCCGGACGCCGCGGCCGAGCGGTACGCCGCCGAGCTGCGGTCCGCCGCCGGAACGGGGGGCGGACCGGTCCCGGCCTTCGACGTGGTGATGCTGGGCGTCGGCCCCGACGCGCACGTGGCGTCGCTGTTCCCGGAGCTGCCGGCGCTGCGCGACGAGGGAGCGGTGGCGGCGGTGCGGGGCGCCCCGAAGCCGCCCCCGACCCGGATCTCGCTGACGTTCCCCTCCCTGCGCGCCGCGGACGAGGTGTGGCTGCTGGCGGCGGGCGAGTCCAAGGCGAAGGCCATCGGGCTCGGGCTGGCGCCGGACGCGGACCCCTTCCACGTCCCGTGCGCGGGGGCCCGCGGGCGGAGCCGGACCCTGTTCCTGCTCGACCGGGCCGCCGCGTCCGAGCTTCCGCCGGGTACGGGGCGCGTCATCGCCCCTTGAACCCCGCGTGAAGTAAGGCCCGTACACCTGGGAGAAGACTGAACAGTAGCGGTGCTCCCGCATGCCTCGGCCGAAAGCGTGCATACCTTCACCAAGGGAAAACCCGCGTCGAGCGTGAGGAGTTCTCAGGTGCTCAAGGGTCGGACCGGGACGGTGGGAGCGGCGGTCGCCGGGGCGGCGGTGATCGCCGCCGCGGGCTGCTCGTCCGGTGGCGGCGGAGGAGGGGGCGGTGACGGCGGCGAGGCCGGGGGCGCGGTGAAGCTCGCCGTCACGCCCGCCACCGGGACGCGGCAGGCGGCCCCGGACAAACCGGTCACCGTCACGGCGGACAACGGCACGCTCACGAGCGTGACCGTCACCTACGGCAAGAAGGGCGAGAAGGCCGCGGGGAAGCTCGCCCCCGACAGGAAGTCGTGGACGTCGTCGTGGACGCTGCGGCCGTCCACGACGTACACGGTCACGGCCAAGGCCACCGGGGACGGCGGCAAGCAGGCCACGACGACGTCGACGTTCACGACGCTGACGCCGCGCAGGAAGCTGGAGAGCGGCATGTCGCCGCTGGACGGCGAGACCGTCGGCGTCGGCATGCCCGTCCAGCTGCTGCTGTCCAAGCCGGTGAGCACCAAGGCCGGCAAGGCGGCGGTGGAGAAGGCCCTCGAGGTCCGCATGTCCAAGCCGGTCGAGGGCGCCTGGTCCTGGATCGGCGACAAGGAGGTCGACTTCCGGCCCCGCGACTACTGGCCGTCCGGGCAGAAGGTGGAGGTCGTCGCGCACCTGGCGGGGCTGAACGCCGGCGGGGGCATGTACGGGATGAAGGACCGCACCGTCGGCTTCACCGTCGGGCCGCGTCACATCACCACCGTCGACGCCAAGAAGCACCGGGCGACGGTCACCGACGGCGGCAGGACGGTGCGGACGATGAAGGTGAGCCTCGGCAAGCCGGGCCACGACAGCTACAGCGGCACCATGATCGCGCAGGAGAAGGCGGCGCACATCGTCATGGACTCGGCCACCACCGGCGACCCCGGCGAGTACCGGATCCCGACGAAGTGGAACGTCCGGCTCACCTACAGCGGGACGTTCGTCCACTCGGCGCCGTGGTCGACCGACGCGCAGGGCAACGACAACGTCAGCCACGGGTGCGTGAACGCCTCCCCGGGCGACGCCAAGTGGTTCTACGACTTCACCAACCGGGGCGACGTGGTGAAGGTGACCGGCACGTCGCGGCAGCTCCAGTTCGGGAACGGGCCGACGCCGTGGGCGAAGTCCTGGGACGCATGGCTGAAGGGCAGCGCGGTGGGCGAGCCGGTCATGGGCACGCCCCTCGCCTGAGGCCACCGGCGCCGTCCGCGACCCCACTGGCACACTTGGTGCCATGCAGAAGCTCTCGTTGGACGCACAGGTCCGGGGCCTGATGAAGCGCGCCGCCGCGGCCTCGACCGGGCGCGGCGCCGAGACCGTGTACGGCGGGCACGAGCACGTCCTGCGCCAGACGCTGATCGCCATGACGGCGGGCACTGTGCTGGCGGAGCACGAGAGCCCCGGCGAGGCGACGGTCCTGGTCATGCAGGGCCGCGTGCGGCTGGTGGCCGGCCAGGACTCCTGGGACGGCATCGCCGGGGACCTGCTGATCATCCCGGACGCGCGGCACAGCCTGGAGGCGCTGGAGGACGCCGCGGTGCTGCTCACCGTGGCCAAGCCCGGCTGACCGGGCGGTGAGGCGCCGGCCGCGCCGAGGGCGGTGGCGGCGAGGAGACCGCCGAGCGCCCTCCCGGCGGTGAC
>NZ_JBEZJP010000653.1:0-2930 GCF_040653175.1 Actinomadura sp. NPDC048032 | reverse complement strand
ATTCGGCGTTCCGGGCGCAGCTCTTCAACGGCCGCCCCTACCTCGGGGCGTGCCGGGTCAGCCGCTGGTGAGGGGCAGGGTCAGGGTGCTGCCATGCAGGTCGACCTTGACCTTCGTGCCCGCCGGGTAGCGGAGGGTGTAGGCGTGGTCGGTGGCCAGCACCATGAGGCCGATCCGGTGGCCGGGCTTGAAGACGTAGTCGTACGGCTGCATGGGCCAGCTGAACGTGTAGTCCTTGCCGGGCGTCACCGGGCTGCTGCGCCAGATCGACTCGCGGTTGCGCACGTCCGTCCAGCCGCGCGTCACGATCTTGAACGGGCTGACGGCGGTGGTGTACTTCCGGACGGTCCGGCAGCCCTCGTCGCCGGGAATCGAGTCGCCGTAGCACCACCGGTCGGACGTCGGGACGAAGCCGGAGACGCGCTCGTCGGAGCCGTAGTCGACCAGGAGGGCCGACAGGTACGGCGAGCGGCCGTCGACAGAGGCGCGCAGCTTGATCCGCGCCGTGCCGCTGAGCCGCATGGCCTTGGTCAGCTTCGGCGTGAGGTACACCAGGCGGTTCGGGTCCGCCGCGTCCGGGTTCGCGGCCAGCTCCTCGGCCTTGCGGGACGGGTCGTCCACCAGCTGCTGGGTGCCGGCGCCGCGCTCGCCGAGGCCCTTGGCCGACAGGCCGAGCGGCACGGGGCGGGCCGAGGCCTCCGGCCAGTCCTTGTGCGTCTCCCACTGGCCGGGGGTGCGCTCCAGGTCGACCTTGGGCTGGCGCATGATGTCGTTGCGGACGTTGTAGAGCTCATGCGCGAACCACAGGTTCAGGGATTCGAGCCACACGCTCTGGCGGACGTCCAGGGGCTCGTCGTGCGCGGCCTGGTGGATCCACAGCTTGCGGTCGACGCCCGCCTTCTTCAGGCCGTCCCACAGCAGGGACATCTGGATCGGCTTGACGTTCCAGTCGGCGAGGCCGCTGGTCATGAACACGCTGGCCTTGAAGCGGGGCGCGGACTTGGCGAAGTTCCGCTCGTCCCAGGTCCGGTTGTAGTCGCCGGTGACCCGGTCCATCTTCTTCTCGAGGTCGTGCATGACGGGCGCGCAGACCTTGGGGTCGCGCCGGGTCAGCACGGCCTTGGCGTGCAGGTCGAGGTCCTCGCCCTCCCAGCCGTCCGGTGCGACGACGCCGCCGTTGGCGCGGTACTCGTCGTACCAGTTCGACACGCCGGAGATGGACACGACCGTCTTGAGGCCGGACACCCGGGTCGCGGCGGCCGCCAGGGGCAGCGTGCCGTCGTAGGACTTGCCGGCCATGGCGACGTTCCCGGTCGACCATCCCGCGCGGATCTTGTTGCCCTGGGCGTCGTACGCGGTGGCCTTGCCGGTGAGCCACTCGATGACCGACTTCATGCCCTGCGCCTCGTTCGGCCCGACGGCGGTCGGGCAGCCGTCGGAGTCGCCCGTGCCGAGGGTGTCGGCCGCGAGGACGGCGTAGCCGCGGGAGACGAAGTAGTTGTCGTAGTAGACGCGCGAGTAGCTCGTCGGTCCGGGCGGACCGGGCGGCGGCGTCCACGGCGCGAGGCGCGGGTGGTCGGTGACGTCGGCCGGGTGGTACGGCGGGTCCTGGAGGCCCGCGTAATAGGGGCTGCCCTCAAGGATCGAGGCGACCTTGAGGCCGCCGCCGGTCTCCTTCGGGCGGGTGATGTAGACGGAGACGCGGTCGCGTTCGCCGTCCCGGTCGCTGTCCACGGTCGTCTCGACGAACACCTTCTCGCGGATGGCGTCCTTGAACGAGAACGTGGGCTGCGTCTTGCCGTCCTTCACCACGATGTGAGGACGTCCCGCGTCGGCGTACGCGGGCACGGTGCCGGCCGCGAGGCCGACCGCGCCCGCGAGCGCCGCGGCGGGGAGGAGTGAGAGTCGCAACGTCCGCTCCTTGGCTGCTGAGAGAAACCTGATCAGCTTCCAGAGCGGACACAACGCCCGTCAACGGTGATTCTTAACAAACCGGCCGGTTCACGCGATCCGGTTGATGACCAGGGGGAGCGCGGGCACGGTGCCGCCTGCCTCGATGTCGAAGGCGCCGTCCAGGGCCTCCAGCGCGCGACCGAACCTGGCCTCGTCGTCGGCGTGCAGCGTCAGCAGCGGCCGGCCCGCCTCGACCGTGTCGCCCGGCTTGGCATGGCAGATCACGCCCGCGCCGAACGACACCGGGTCCTCCTTGCGGGCCCGGCCGGCGCCCAGACGCCACGCCGCGACGCCCACCCCATAGGCGTCCAGCCTGGTCAGCACGCCCGAGGACGGGGCGGTGACCACATGGGTCTCGCGGGCGGCCGGCAGCGGCGCGTCCGGATCGCCGCCCTGCGCGCTGATCATGCGGCGCCAGGCGTCCATGGCGGAGCCGTCCTTCAGCGCGTCCGCCGGATCCCTCCCGGAGATCCCGGCGGCGGCGAGCATCTCCCGCGCCAGCGTCAGAGTCAGCTCGACCACGTCGGACGGGCCTCCCCCGGCGAGCACCTCCACCGACTCGGCCACCTCGACGGCGTTGCCGACCGCGTTGCCGAGCGGACGGTCCATCGCGGTCAGCAGCGCGACCGTGCGCAGCCCGTGGTCGGCGCCGATCGCGACCATCGTCTCGGCCAGCTCGCGGGCCCGGTCCGCCGTCTTCATGAACGCGCCCGAGCCGACCTTGACGTCCAGCACCAGCGCGCCCGTGCCCTCGGCGATCTTCTTCGACATGATCGAGGAGGCGATCAGCGGGATCGACTCCACCGTGCCGGTCACGTCCCGCAGCGCGTAGAGCTTGCGGTCGGCGGGCGCGAGGCCGCCGCCCGCCGCGCAGATGACCGCGCCCGCCGAGCGCAGCCCGTCCAGCAGGGCCGCGTCACCATTCCTCCGCCGCTGCGCAAGTACGCGGGCCTCACCCGCGACTGCACGGTCATCGG
>NZ_JBEZJP010000652.1:0-2953 GCF_040653175.1 Actinomadura sp. NPDC048032 | reverse complement strand
ACGGCCCCGTCGACACCGTGACAGTGCGGACGGCCCTCCGGGACATCCTCCAGGCAGACGAACCGGCAAGTCCAATTCAGTAAAGAAGATCATTCAAGCGACAGTCGGTATCTCCGAGTCCGGAGTCAAGATTAAGGACGAGCCGATCCAACCTGTCGGTCAGATTATCTTCGATATAAATGGCGAGTACGCCAATGCCAACCAGCAGGACGACGGCACCGCAATTTTCGAGCAGTACCCCCACGACGTCACTCGTTACAGTGTCCTTGAGAAGCCTGGCTTTAAGGTCATGAAGCTCAATTTTCATCGCTCGATCGCAGAGGGACACGCACTGCTGGCCAGCCTACTCGACGACGATACAAGTACATATACGCGCGCTTTCTGTTCGATCGATTGGACTGAGCCCGACCGCGATGACCGCTCCGCCAGCACGCGTTACGGTGTCAAGAAGGCCGCCTACCAGGCATGTCTGAAGGCTGCTGGCTACAGCAACGGCGGACGGCAGATCAGGTTCCAGTCGAACGCCACGATTAGAAACAGTGGTATCCCTGGGCTCGCTGGCGTAGATCCGAGCGAAGGAATCTCGCTTGATGACACCATCGCCTGGTTCACAGCGGCATGGGAGAATTATGACGACCCCAACGGTCCATTTCAGGCGCTAAAGGCCCAAAGATCCGGCCGTGATTGGGCAGATGAAGACACTCAAACTCTCATGCGCTTCCTCACGCGCAAGGCCAAGCCTGGCGGTAATGCAAACGAAGCCGGCTACCGAAAGCTTATGAAGCACAAGTCGCTTCACACAAACAGTGTCGGGGATCCGTTCGATGATGAGATCGTGGGTCTGCTCCGGGCGGGCAAGATCGTGATTCTCGATCTGTCCCAGGGAAATCCGGAAATCCAAGGCACCTACTCCGAGCGCGTGTCCCGGAAGATATTCAATGAAGCGATGGACCGATTCATCAAGAACGAGCAGACCAACTTCATTCAAATG
Organism: Actinomadura sp. NPDC048032; assembly: GCF_040653175.1. Lineage (NCBI taxonomy): Bacteria > Bacillati > Actinomycetota > Actinomycetes > Streptosporangiales > Thermomonosporaceae > Actinomadura > Actinomadura sp. NPDC048032. Next base: position 1,962 of record NZ_JBEZJP010000652.1, on the reverse strand, counting down.
TACTTCGAAGAGGCCCACAACCTCTTCCCGCGAAGGGAGGAAAAGGATCTAACTCAGATCTATAACCGCATCGCCAAGGAGGGCCAGAAGCTCCGGCTTGGCCTGTGTTACGCAACACAGGAAGTCAGCTCGATTTCCGGAAGTATTCTGAAGAACACTCAGAACTGGTTCGTCTCACATCTCAACAACAGGGACGAGCTAAGAGAACTGGACAAGTTCTACGACTTTGAGGACTTCACAGACAGTCTCCGGCGAACCACTGACAAGGGTTTCATTCGCCTCAAGACTGACTCAAATACGTTTATCGTGCCTATTCAGGTCGATCCGTTCAAGGTCGCGGAAGCCGGGGTCTGAGCGTGGCTTACTCCAATATTCGCGGGCGTAAGCCCATGGAACGGGCTAGCAAGATCTCTCACGCTAATATCATTGCCTCCCAAGAGGTGAAGGACCTCTTGGCGCAGTGCAGCGTCCCTCGTCCAGCTGACACCCAAACCGTCCGCGAACTTCTGGTACAAGTTCCGGCGCCTACGGTGCAGGCGATCAAGCATGTTATCGCAGTGGACGGTAGTTTTCGCGAAGCAGTAGTGCGCGACGACTTCCCTTCTGCCACGATCACCTTCTTTGCGTTCGGTCCGCTGATCTTCAGTCTGAAGGATCTACGGCAACTCGACCGCGAGACGTTTATCGCACCCGAAGACCTTGCCAAGCTAAAGAAGATCCAGCGCTTCCAACTCGCGCTCCCCACACGCAACATCTCCCGCGCTGGCCTCGGCCTGCAAGAATCGCTTCGCCTGACGCTTCACGAGTTCCTCGCTCGTGATATTGAGGGCGCCAAGTCTCTATACGATGCACTTCACTGGCTACTCTTTCGCCGCTGGACGAATACGCCTGGTGTAAGCCGCACTCTTCGCCACTGCCCAAACAGGGACATCAATGGGTGTGAGCGTAAAGAGATTGTACTTACTGCAGAAACTCCCTACCGGTCGGAGTGCGGGAACTGCGGTGGGCCCATCTACCTGGTGGACGTACTCCGGCTGCACGAACTCGTCGACGAGGAGCAGGGTGCAAGTCCCGTTACTCCCTACTTGCTCTCCGCCCTGGAGACCTTGGCACTCGTCCAGGTGATCCAGACCCTGTGGGAATTGGCGAAGCCCACGCTGCTAAGAGAGTTTTTGTTCATCAAGGATGGCCCACTGGCCCTCTTCGGCCAAGTCTTCACTCTGACCGATCCCTTGCGAGATCTGGCGAACTTCCTCGGCTCGTACCGCGACCCGGCAGACCAAAGCAAGGTTCTCCCGCTCCTGAACATCGTGGGACTTGAGAAGAGCGGATCCTTCGTAGAGCACGCGATGCATATCGAGAAGAGCCTCGACAGGGAGCTATCCGAGATTCGAACCAAAGATAGCTTCACTGGAGTCGTGCTACCACTTTCGAGTAAGTACATCTATAAGTATGTCGTGCCCGGCGACCCCGGTGGAACAATTACTTACGGCGAGAATACATACTGGGGCGGAAAAATGATCTTCAAGGCGAAGGACGGGAGCACCTACGTGGCTACCGTACCGACCTTCGGCGGACATAAATCCGCCCCCAAGTTCGAGGACTATATTAACCTCGCTGACGTACTGGCTGGGGTCTCGGAACTCCGCTGCTCGATGTATGACAACGCCCTAATCCCGGTGGCATTGGCGAACAGGCTCGTCTCTCTGTCGGAAGTCCCGAGCAGTCGCATCTTGGAAAACTTCGCCCGCGGCGCCATCCTCAAGTAGCGGCGAATGATCGGTATCGCGCGGTTTTAAGGGCCTTCGGCTAGTCGGCATGATGAGACTGGTCATACATTCCAGTGAGCGTTCTCGATGGCTTGGGGCGGACGGGCGACGCGGCGCGGCGGGACCGGACGCGACCTGGCCCGCCTGGACGACGACGGGTTCGTCTACATCGTCGACCGCGCCAAGGACATGC
>NZ_JBEZJP010000651.1:0-2975 GCF_040653175.1 Actinomadura sp. NPDC048032 | reverse complement strand
GTCCAGTCGGGGGCCATCCCGTAGCGCGGCAGGTAGCGGGGGAACTCCGGCAAGGTCGCCGGGAGCGCCGTCTCGGCCGTGTACGCGGGACGTGCGCTGAAGTCCCGGCAGCGCGCGTCGTGGCAGGTCCGCGTGTGGGACGGGCAGGGCCGCGCGTCCGCGTGGAGCGAGCCCTCCCACTTCGAGATGGGCCTGCTCGCCCCCGCCGACTGGACGGCCGCGTGGATCGGGAACCCGGTGTGGTCGGCCGACCCGGCGCCCGCGCCCGCGACGGTCGCGTTCGCCGCCCGCACCGCCCGGTACGTCCGGCTGAACGTGACCCGGCTCGGTCTGCCGATCAAGGAGGGCTGGCCCTACAAGGTGTCGCGGCTCCAGCTCGCCGAGATCCAGGTGCAGGACGGGGCGTCGGGCCCGAACCTCGCGGCGAGGGCGCCGGTCACCGCGTCGGAGAGCTACACCGTCGGGGGCCAGTGGGAGCCGAAGGCCGTCACGGACGGCAACCTCACCAGCGACGCCGCGCCCTTCGGCTACACGAGCCTGGAGCGCAAGGTCCAGGACCTCGCCGCGCCCATCTGGGTGCAGATCGACCTCGGCAGGGAGCAGCGGTTCGACCGGATCCTGCTCTACCCGCGCACGGACGAGACGACCGACGACGGCAGGACCCCCAACTTCCCGGAGGACTTCACCGTCCAGACCTCCGGCGACGGCACGGCGTTCGACACGGCCGCCACGGTCAGGGGCCAGGAGGCGCCGCCGCCGCTGCGCCGCCAGCCCGAGGCCCTGCCCGTCTTCAGGCGCGAGTTCACGATCGGCAGGCGCATCCGCACGGCCCGCCTGTACGCCACCGCCCTGGGCGTCCTGGACGTCACCGTGAACGGCCGTCCCGTCAGCGACGCCGTCCTCGAACCGCCCTACAGCAAGTACAAGGAGCGGATCGTCTACTCCACCTACGACGTGACCAGGCTGCTCCACCGCGGCGGCAACACCGTCGAGGTGGAGCTGGGCACCGGCATGGCTCACGTGCCTCCGACGCCCGGCCGCTACGAGAAGCTCACCCGCTCGGACGGCAAGCCCGCGTTCATCGGCCAGCTGGAGATCACCTACACCGACGGGTCGCGCGAGGTCGTGGCGTCCGACGCGTCCTGGCGCACGGCGCTCGGCGCGACCACGTTCACCAACTGGTACGGCGGCGAGGACCACGACGCGCGCCGCACCCGGCGGGACTGGACGGCCGCGGTGCGCGTCGCCGCGCCCACCGCCCGGCTCGCGGCCCGCATGGCGCCGCCGGTCGTCCCCGTCGAGACCCTCCGCGCCAAGAAGATCACCAGCCCGAAGGCCGGCGTCCACGTCGTCGACCTCGGCGTCAACTTCGCGGGCTGGCCGCTGCTGAGCGTCAGCGGCCCGGCCGGGACGAAGGTGACGATGCGCCCCGGCGAGCTGCTCAACGCCGACGGGACCGTCAGCCAGCACACCACCGGCTCGCCCATCTGGGACACCTACACCCTCTCCGGCGACGGCACCGAGACGTGGCATCCCCGGTTCTGCTACCACGGCTTCCGCTACCTCCAGCTCGAAGGGCTGCCGGGGGAGCCGGACGACGGCACCGTCACCGGGATCGTCCTGCGCGCGGGCAACGCCAGGGCGGGCTCGTTCACCAGCTCGCACGGCCTCCTCAACGACATTCACAAGATCATCGACCGGGCCGTGCAGAGCAACATGTACTCCGTCCTCACCGACTGCCCGCACCGCGAGAAGCTCGGCTGGCTGGAGCAGGCCAACCTCGTGTTCCCCGCCGTCGCCCGCAACTACGACGTCACGGCCTACTACGGCGAGCTCGTCCGCGACATCGCCGAGGCCCAGACCGAGGACGGCCTCGTCCCGGACATCGCGCCCGAGTTCACGGTGTTCTCCGGCGGGTTCAGGGACGACCCCAACTGGGGCAACGTCATCGTGTTCGCGCCCTGGCAGATGTACCGCGCGTACGGCGACGAGGCGACGCTGCGGGCCTACTACCCGAACATGGTCCGCTACGTGGACTACCTGTCCGCGAAGGCGAAGGGGCATCTGCTCGACTACGGCCTCGGCGACTGGATCACCTTCGACGACAGCACCCCGAAGGGGGTGACCGCGACCTTCGGCTACCACCGGGCCGTCACCGCCCTCGCGCGGATCGCCGAGGTCGTCGGGAAGGACGCCGACGCCGCGCGGTACGGGGCGCTCGCGGGCGAGATCGGCTCGGCGTTCAACGCGAAGTACGCCACCGGCGACACCTACGGGTCCGGGAGCCAGGCGTGCGACGCCCTCGCTCTCGACATGGGGGTCGTGCCGGCGGACAGGAGAGAAGCCGTCCTGGCCCACCTGGTGAAGAGCATCGAGGCCAAGGGCTACCACCTGACGGTCGGCGAGATCGCGCTGCCGTCGGTGTTCCACGTGCTGTCCGCCGCCGGGCGCGACGACGTCATCCACGCCGTCGCCACGCAGACCGGCAACCCCAGCTACGGCTACCAGGTCGTGCACGGCGCGACCTCGCTGACCGAGAACTGGGACGGGCCCACCTCGGGGAACTCGCAGAACCACTTCATGCTCGGCGCGATCGACGAGTGGTTCCACGCCGGCCTCGCGGGCCTCGGCCAGGCCGACGACTCGATCGGGTACGCGACCCTCCTCGTCCGTCCGGCGGTCGTCGGGGACGTCACCTACGCGGCCGCGACCTACGAGACGCCGCGCGGGCGCGCCGCGTCCTCGTGGCGCCGTGCCGGGAAGAGGCTCCGGCTGGACGTCACCGTCCCGCCGGGCACGCGGGCCCGCGTGGAGTACCCGCTCCTCGGCGGGTCCGCGCGGCCGAAGGCGCCGGAGGGGGCCGGGTGGATCGGCGTCCAGAACGGCCGCGCCGTCTTCGAGGTCGGCTCCGGCGACTGGACCTTCCAGGGGGTGGCGTGACGGCCGGATGAGCGGTCGGGTCCCCGCCCTCCGGG
>NZ_JBEZJP010000650.1:0-2978 GCF_040653175.1 Actinomadura sp. NPDC048032 | reverse complement strand
CGCACGCTAGGCGCTCGGAGCGGGCGGCTCAACCCCCGTCCGGAATGTGAAACCCGGTCGGTGAGCCGCTGCGCGCTCGCCAGCTCGGCGGTCGCGAACTCCACGGCCTGCCCGGGACGGCCCAGCTCCACCAGCGACACCACCGTGTGCAGGCGGTTCGCGGCCTCGTGCGCCTGCGAGCGCAGCGACTCGGCGAACCCGCGCACCGTGTCCAGCTCGCCCGTCAGCGCCTGCAGCTCGGTGTGGTCCCGCAGGGTGACGACGTTGCCCATCACCCGGTCCCCCGACCGGACGGGCGAGGTGTTCACCACGAGCACCCGCGTGTCCCCCACATGGATCTCGTCAGACCGCGGCTCCGCGGACACCAGCGTCGCCACCAGCTCCTCCGGCAACCCCAGCTCCGCGACGTCCCGCCCCTGCGGCTCCCCCCGCGCCCGCCCGGGGATCGCGGCGGACGGGAAGGGGCCGTGGGGGGCGTCCAGGTCGAGGAGGTGTCTCGCGGCGTCGTTGCAGAGGACGACGCGGCCGGTGCGGTCGAGGATGAGGAGCCCTTCGCGGACGGCGTGCAGGATCGCCTCGTAGTACTCGAACATGCCGCGCAGCTCGTCAGGGGCGACGCCGCGGGTCTGGCGGCGCAGGCGGGCGGAGACGAGGTAGCTGCCGGCCATCCCGACGGCGAGGACGGCCCCGGCGACGGCGCCGAGGGCCAGCAGGCGCTGGCGGAGCTCCGCCGAGATCGCCTTGACCGTGATGCCGACCGCGACCAGGGCCACCACGCGGCGGTCCTCGCCGAAGACGGGCGCGACGGTGCGCACGGACGGCCCGAGCGTGCCGGTGTAGGTCTCGGTGAACGTCCGTCCGGCGAGCGCGGGGGCGGTGTTGCCGACGAACGTCCCGCCGATGCGCGCGGGGTTCGGGTGCGTGTAGCGGATCCCGGCCGGGCTCATGATCGTGATGAAGTCGACGCCGGTGTCGTGCCGGACGCGTTCGGCGTAGGGCTGCAGGAGGCGGGTCGGGGCCGGGTCGGCCAGCGCGGCCCGGACGGTCGGGGCGTCGGCGATGCTCGCTGCGACCGCCGAGACCGTCTGGGCCGCGCTGTCGTCCACGGCCCGGCCGGAGTCGAGGAAGGCCAGCGCCGCGCCGGCCGCCACGAGGAGCCCGACGATCGCCGCCTGGAGCACGAGCAGCTGCCGGGCCAGGCTCCAGCGGCCCGGCGCCGCCCATCGAGGACGCACTCCCGCCCCTCCCCCTCGCATCTCGCCGTCACCCCGTCGCACCTTGCCGTGAACGAAATGTACACAAGGGTGACCCCGGTCACAGAACCGCGCATAGTCACGTGGGGACAGACCCCCAGCCCCCGCCCGACCTGCGAGCTCACCTCCAGAGCGGCGCCCACGGTGTGCATGCTCCGGCTCCGGCCGGAGGATGGGCGCCGCCGCGGGGCGGCGGCCCGCCCGCGGATCCGACCGGACCGGGCGGGCGCCGCCCCTCGCACCGATGCCGGGGTCCTGAGCCGAGGAGGTCCCCCGTGGCCCCGTCCGCCTCCCAGCCTGCGCGCGACCGCGTCCACTACCTGTACCTCGCCGTCGTCGCCGCCGTGGTGGCGGGGGCCGTGGTCGGCCTGGCCGCGCCGGACTTCGCGCAGGAACTGAAGCCGATCGGCACCGCCTTCGTCAACCTGATCAAGATGATGATCTCGCCGATCATCTTCTGCACCATCGTCCTCGGCATCGGCTCGGTCGCGAAGGCGGCCGAGGTCGGCCGGATCGGCCTGGTCACCATCGCCTACTTCCTGGTGATGTCGACGCTGGCCCTGGCCATCGGGCTGGTGGTGGGGAACCTGCTGCACCCGGGCTCCGGGCTGCACCTGGACCCGTCGTCCGTCGCCGAGGCGAAGTCGCAGGCCGAGGGCGGCGAGGGCACCACCGACTTCCTGCTCGGGATCATCCCGGACACGCTGGTGTCGGCGCTGACGGAGGGGCAGGTGCTGCAGGCGCTGCTCGTCGCGCTGCTCACCGGGTTCGCGCTCCAGGGGCTCGGCCCGGCGGGCGCGCCGATCCTGCGGGGCGTCGAGCACCTGCAGCGGCTGGTGTTCCGGATCCTCTGGATGATCATGTGGGCGGCGCCGGTGGGGGCGTTCGGCGCGATCGCGGCGGTGGTCGGGTCGAGCGGCTGGGACGCGCTGAAGAGCCTCGCCGTGATCATGCTGGGCTTCTACGCGACGTGCGCGGTGTTCGTGTTCGCGGTGCTCGGCGCGGTGCTGTGGGCGGTCAGCCGGATCAGCGTGTTCGCCCTGCTGCGCTACCTCGCCCGCGAGTTCCTGCTGATCCTGTCGACGTCCTCGTCGGAGTCGGCGCTGCCCCGGCTGATCGCGAAGATGGAGCACCTCGGGGTGAGCCGCCCGGTCGTCGGCATCACCGTGCCGACCGGGTACTCCTTCAACCTGGACGGCACCGCGATCTACCTGACGATGGCGACGCTGTTCATCGCGTCCGCGCAGGACCAGCCGATGTCGGTCGGCGCGCAGATTCCGCTGCTCCTCTTCATGATCGTCGCGTCGAAGGGCGCGGCGGGCGTCACCGGCGCCGGGCTCGCCACCCTCGCGGGCGGCCTCCAGTCGCACAAGCCCGCGCTCGTCGACGGGGTGGGGTTCATCGTCGGCATCGACCGGTTCATGTCCGAGGCCCGCGCGCTGACGAACTTCGCGGGCAACGCCGTCGCCACCGTGGTCATCGGCACGTGGACGAAGGAGTTCGACGCCGAGCGGGCCCGCGGCGTCCTGTCCGGCGAGGACCCGTTCAACGAGGACACCCTGCTGGACGACCACGGTCCGGCCGCCGAGCCCTCCGGTCCGCGGAAGGAACCGCTCCCCGCACCCGGCATGGGCCAGGCGCCCGAGAAGGTCGCCGCCTACCTGGAGAAGCACGAGAGCCTCGGGCCGTGGCTCGACAGGTTCTCCATGTTCGACGTGTTCGCGG
>NZ_JBEZJP010000649.1:0-2992 GCF_040653175.1 Actinomadura sp. NPDC048032 | reverse complement strand
CTCCGCCACCGGCCGCACCCGTCCTCAGGGGGTGCGGGCTCTACCTGAGCCAGAAGATCCACGGCGGGGGGCCGAGGTCGTTCGTGCCCGAACGGCCGAGGGCGGCCGCGCGCCGGGTCAGAGAGAGTTCCAGAAAGAGCAGTTCGCGGTCGTGGCGGTGTCGGTGCGGTGAACGGCGTCAGGCGCCAGGGACAGGACGTCGCCCGACGAGCGGAAGCGCGGCCAGTGCGGCGCCTGACGGGCCTGCGGCCTGCCGTCGCGGGCGAAGGACGTCCAGTAGCCCACCATGGCGTCGGAGAGCCGCTGCTGCGCCGGGGTCAGCGTGCCGATCAGCCCCGGGAACAGGAACGTCAGCTCGCTGGCGTGCTCGGCGCCCTCCTCGAAGCCGGGGACGTCGAGCAGCGGCGGAGCGCCCCGGTCGGCGAACTGGTACGCGTACACCGGGACGCCCGCGCGGTCGAGCAGGCGGAACGCGTTCTGGTGCACGCACGCCGAGAGCACTTCGTTGGAGTCCGTCTGGAGCGTCGCCAGCGCGATCCTGGGCTCCGGATAGGCCCCCGCCGGGTAGCGGGCCAGTACCTTGCCGGCGTCGGCGCCGTAGGCGGAGCGGACGATGTCCTCGTACTGAGCGGCGGTGATGGGGTCCGGATAGGAGAGGGAGACGAACAGGCGCATCTCGTCCAGCGTGTTGCCGTGCATGACCGGGACCCGGTTGAAGCGGCCCCGTTCGATCGCCTGCTCGGGCTGCAGCGGCAGGACGCGGTCACCGCCCGCTACAGGACCCGCGTCCGTGGCCTTGGCCTCGAAGGTCTCCAGCACCGTCTTGACGGGCGTCGCGCGCAGGCACACGGCGTCGGCCGCGTCCGAGCCCTTGTCGCACCCCATGGCCTTGGCGATCGTCACCCCTTCGGCCTCGGCCGAGGACTCCGTGCGGGCGGGCGCGGTACAGGAGTAGCTCTGCGCGATGACCTTGTGGAACAGGCCCGCGGCGGCGGGAGAGGCGAGGTTGGCGCAGGCGTTCCACGAACCCGCGGACTCGCCGAACAGCGTGACGTTTCCGGGGTTCCCGCCGAAGGCCTCGGCGTTGCGCTGGACCCAGCGCAGGGCCGCCTGCTGGTCGAGCAGGCCGTAGTTGCCCGTCTGGTAGCGCCGGTCGGCGCCGGACTCCAGGCCGGGGTGCGCGAGCCAGCCGAACGCGCCGAGGCGGTAGTTGATCGTGACGACCACGACGCCGCCTTCCACGGCCAGTTTGGCGGCGTTGTAGATGCTCGCGGTACCGGTCGTGTTGCCGCCGCCGTGCACCCACACCATGACGGGCAGTCCGTGCTTGCGTTGCGCACGGTCCGGCGTGGTGACGTTCAGATAGAGGCAGTCTTCCTCGTAGCTCGTCTCACCCCCGTAAGGCGCGGGAAGCTGCGCGCACTGGCCGCGCGGGGAGGTGGCGTCGCGCACGTCCTGCCACGGCCGCGCCGGCTGCGGCGGCCTGAAGCGCCGGTCCCCCGTGGGCGGCGCGGCGAACGGGATGCCCTGGAACAGGCGGTGGTCCTGCCGCACCTGGCCTCGCACCAACCCCAGGTCGGTGCGGACGACGGCGGACGAGTCCGGTGCCCGGTGCTGGGCCGCGGCCGGAGCCGTCCCTCCTAAGACGAGAGCGGATGCGAGCAGCGCGATGGCGGTGAGTCTCACAGGGTCCCCTTTCAGCGTGACTCTTTCTGACACCCCCCGAACGGCCGATCTCTTCGCATCACATCAGCGCTTGATCTCGAAAAGGACGCGAGTGGCCAACGTGTTCATCTACGACACGATCCGCAAATTCCGGACATGGTCGCGGCGGTGGGCCGCGGCGCGGCTCACCACCGCTGGCGGGCCTCCTCCGCCCAGCCGGTGAGGCCGTCGAAGTCGAGCCAGGTGCCGTCGTCGGCCTGGGCGCGGCCGCTGAAGTGGCCGAAGCACTGGTGGGTCTCGCTGCCGACGACGCCGAGCTCCGTCCGCGCGACCTTCTCGTGGAAGGGCCGGAACTCGGCCTCGACGCGGGGCCCGCGGATCGTCCAGGGGCGCAGCCGGTCGCCGCGGTCGTAGGACCAGTCGAGCTCGTCGCCGATCTTGTGCAGCCGGCCGCCGATGAACAGCGCGTTCTCCGTCATGCCGGTGCCGTCGGTCCATGTGCCGCCGAGCTGCAGGGCCAGGCCGGGGCCGCTCGCCGCCGCCCAGTTCCACGTCATGCGGTACGGCCACTTGCCGCGCCCGTGGTCGAGGACGGCGAACGCGCCGTCCCCGATCTCGTGGTCGCCGGACGGGAGCCGCAGCCGCCCGTGCACGGGGCGCCCGACGTCCTTGACCGTGTACTGGAAGCGCCGGTCGCTCCAGGGGACCACCACGCCGAGCGACTCGTGGCCGCTCGGCAGCGGGACCCGGACGTCCAGGTCCACCACCCCGGGGACCAGCGCCCGCAGCCGCGAGCCGGACGGGTCCTGCCGGACGCCGACCGCGAAGCCCGCCCCGCGCACCGACGCCTCCCCGGAGCCGCTGCGGTCGGGGAACACCGCGCCGCGCGCGAAGGGGACCACCCCGTCCCGGGAGATCTCCTCGCCCGTCCCGCGGTCCAGCACGTACACGCCGTGGACCGCGGCGTAGTCGAGCGACGAGGCGACCAGCCCGACGATGTGCCGGGGCGTGACGAGGCCCCAGTACTCCCAGCGCTTGGCCCGCCCCCACCCGCGCAGGTTCGCGCGGTGCAGCGGGCGCCGCGTCCAGCCGACCGCCCGCGGATCGAGCCGCCCGTCCGGCGTGCACAGGTCGACGGGCTCGGTGATCTCGCGCTCATGGGTCGGCATGTTCCGAGGCTACCGAGCGGTCCGCGCGGCGCCGTGGTCCCTGGAACGGTTCAGCCTCGGACACGGGCCCGTTTAAATAAGTCCATACCTGGGCCAGAGTTTCTCTCGAGGCGCGGACCGGCGGATCGCGTCGGGGCGCTGGCGGTCGGTGGTGAGCT
>NZ_JBEZJP010000648.1:0-3009 GCF_040653175.1 Actinomadura sp. NPDC048032 | reverse complement strand
TGCCGACTGAGACCCAGAGCAGGGGCACAGGAACCTTAGCGAGCGATAGAGCAGGCTCAGGACGCTCGCGGCGCGCCCGTCGCTGGACGATCCGGCGCCCAGGATCACCGCGTGGACGCGGTCCCCAGCGCGCCGCGCGTCCGACAGCCGCTTGAGCAGGACGACGCCCGTCCCCTCCGAGAGGAGCGTCCCGTCGGCGGCGCGGTCGAACGGCCGGATCGTCTCGCTCGGGCTCAGCGCGCGGAGCCGGCTGAAGACGCTCCACACCGTGGCGTGGTGCGCGTGGTGGACGCCGCCCGCGAGCATCGCGTCGGCCTGCCCGCCGCGCAGCGCCCGGACGGCGTGCTCGACCGCGAGCAGCGACGACGCGCACGCCGCGTCGAGCGTGTAGGCGGGGCCGCGCAGGTCGAACCGGTCCGCGACGCGGGCCGCGGCGAAGTTCGGCAGCAGCCCGGCCGAGGCGTCGGGATCGTCGGGGCCGAGCCGCTCGCAGAACGCCCGGCGGATCTCCGCCAGGCGCCGCGGCCCGAGTTCGGGCACCAGCTCGCCGAGGATCGCGGCGACCTGGTGGGAGGTCCTGACCCGCTGGTCGACCCGCGCCGCGCCGGGGGTGATGAAGCCACCGCGCCCGAGGACGACGCCGATCCGGGACCGGTCGGGCAGCCGCTCGGCGCCGCCCGCATCCGCGATCGCGTCCCCGGCCGCGCGCAGCGCCAGCAGGTGGTCGGGCTCCATGCCCCGCACCGCCGCCGGGTGAATCCCGAACCTGGCCGGGTCGACGGTGGCCAGCTCGTCCACGAACCCGCCGCGCCGGCAGTAGAACCGGTCGCTCTCCGGCTCCCGCCCGTACGCGCCCGGGTCGTAGTAGAGCGCGGGGTCCCAGCGGCCGGGCGGCACGTCGCCGATCGCGTCGACGCCGTCGAGGACGTTGCGCCACAGCTCGGCCGCCGAGCCCGCGCCGGGGAACAGCGCCCCGGCGCCGACGATCGCGATCGGCTCCCCCGCCTCGCTCACCGGAGCGTCCCCGTCAGCACGACCCGCGTCTCGTCGCCGTGCGCGATCTCCCTGAGCAGGGCCGCCGCCCCGGCGTCCGGATCGATCGGGCCGACGCCGTGCCGCGCGTGCTCGCGCGCCCGCTCGGGCGGCACCGCGCCGTCGGCCCACGGGCCCCATTCGGCCACGAGCACCCGCCCGCGCAGCCGCCTCCGCCACACGTGCGCGAGCGTGCCGCACGCGTCCCCGGCCGCCGCGCAGCCGGCCTGCCCGCGGTCGCCGTGCTCGCCGGCGAGGCCGCCGAGGACGACGAAGAACCCGAGGCCGGGACGGACCGCCTGGACGAGCGCGGCGGCGCCGTCCACCTTCGTCCGGTACACCCGCGCGAACGACTCGGGCGAGGTGTCGCGGACGAGGCGGTCCCCGGCGAGGCCGGCGCCGTGGACGACGCCGTCCAGCCGCCGGTGCCGCCGGTAGACGTCGTCCAGCACGGCCCGCACGGCGGCCGGCTTCCGCACGTCCGCCGCGTGGTACCGCACGGAGGCGGCGTGGCCGCTCAGGGCGGTGAGGGTCCGGCGTATCTCGCGCTCGGCCAGGAGCCTGCGGACCGTCGCCTCGATCTCGGCGGGCTGCTCCTCGCCGTGCGCCACGAGGGCCCGGCGCAGCCCGGCCTCGTCCTCGGCGCCGGGGAACTCCGGCTCCCCCTCGGGCTCCGGGGTCCGGCCCACCAGCTCGACGTGGCAGCCGCTCGTCCGGGCGAACTCCAGCGCGACCCGGGCGGTGGCGCCCCGCGCGCCCCCGGTCAGCAGGACGACGCCGTCCGGCCCGAGGTCCGGCCCGGCCGCCGCTCCCCCGCCGGGCGGCCCGGCGGGGATCAGGTCCAGGGCGTTGCGGCGGCCGCCCTCGTGCCCGACCACGACCGGCGCGTCGGCGGTCAGCAGCTCGGCCAGGATCCGCTGCGCGATCGCGCGCGGGGTGTCCTTGGTGTCGACGTCCAGCGCGCGGACGAGCATCTCCGGGTACTCCCGGGCGATGGTCCGGGCCAGGCCCGCCAGGCCCGCGCCCGGCCCGGGGTCCCCGACGGCGCCGCCGCCGAACCGGTGCCCGAACGTCCCGCCGGCGCCACTGGCGAAGACGAGCCACCGCAGCCCGCCCGCCAGCGCCTGCCGGACGCCCGCGAACGCCTGGGGCAGCACGGGCGCGGCCCCCGGCCGGAGCGCCGCCAGATGGACGAGCCCGTCGCAGGGCCCGTCCACGTCCGAGGGCACGCGCACCTGGGCGCCGTGCCGCTCCAGCAGGTCGGCCAGTTCGAGCGCGACGCCGCAGGCGTCGTCCACGATCAGGAAGCGCCGGCCCGCGAACCCCGTCCCGGACTCCGGCGGCGCCGGCAGCGCCTCCAGTTCGACGATCCGCGGGATCTGCCGCGACACCCGCGGCGCGGGGCGGCGACCGGACAGGTCCGCGGCCCCCACATGGGCGGACGGCCGCGCCGGAGGCGGCACGGTCACCTCGGGAGGCACGGCCATCTCGGGCGGCACGGTCACTTCTGGCGGCACGGTCGTCTCGGGCGCCGCGGGTTGCGGCGCGGCGGGCTCCGGGACGGTGGGGCGCGGCTCCGCGGGCGCGTTCTCCCGGTCGTCGCCGGTGCGGGCGCGGATCACGGCGCCGGCGGCGGCGTGCACGTCCCGCCTGCCGTCGGCGGCCGGCCGCTCCTCCGGCGCGTCGTCCGAAGCGTCCTGCGCTCCTTCCCGCGCCGCGTCCTGTGCCGTGTCCCTCGCCGCGTCCTGTGCCGCGTTCGGGGCGGGCAGCGTCTCGCCCGGCAGGACGGGACGGGGCGCGGGGACGGACCGCGCCGCCGCGTCCCGTCCCGCCGGGGCCGCGAGGTGCCGAAGGACCACCTCGCGCTGCGCTGCGATCACCTCGCGGCTCGCGCGCAGGTACACCGACGCCTACCGGTACGGCGGCGAGCCCGTGAAGGCGTTCGCGACGTTCAGCCGCACGCTGGCCGACCACGAC
>NZ_JBEZJP010000647.1:0-3016 GCF_040653175.1 Actinomadura sp. NPDC048032 | reverse complement strand
GGCTGCTCGACCCGCCCCTGAACCGCGGTGTGATCGGGCCGGTCTAGGACGGCGGCCCGCCCGTGCCGCCGGGCTGGTCGCGCGCGAAGCGGGGGATGAGCAGGCGCCCCGCCGGACCGGCGTGGGCCAGGGCGGCGCGGGCCGCGTTGGCGCCGCACGCGCCGTGCACGCCGCCGCCCGGGTGCGCGGAGGCCGACGCCAGGTACAGGCCCGCGACCGGTGTCTCGGGGCGCCCGAGGCCGGGAACGGGCCGGAACACCAGTTGCTGGTGGAGCATCGCGGTGCCGCCGTTGAGCGCGCCGCCGCGCAGGTTGGCGTCGTGGTCCTGGAACGTGGGCGGCGCGGTGACGCGGCGGCCGAGGACGCGGGAGCGGAAGCCCGGGGCGAGGCGTTCGACGACGTCCTCGAGGCGGCGCGCCATGGCGTCGCGCTCGCGCTCGTCCCAGGCGCCGGTGATGCCGTCAGGCCCGGCGTCGGCCTTCACCCGGTGGGGGACGTGGGTGTACGCCCAGACCGACTCGGTTCCGGCGGGGGAGCGGGCGGGGTCGGTGGTCGTCATCTGGCCGAGGAGCGCGAAGGGCTCGGACGGGACGCGCCCGGTGGCGAGCTGCGCGCTGTAGTCGGTCATCGCGTCCAGGCCGGGGGACAGGTGGACGGTCCCGGCGCGCCCGGCGCCGTCCGCCGCCCACGGGATCGGCCCGGAGAGGGCCCAGTCCACCTTGAAGGTCGCGTGGTCCCAGACGAAGCGGCGCATGTCGGCGCGCAGGGAGGCCGGCAGGTCGGACCAGCCGACCAGGCCGCCGTAGAGGGCGGGGGCCGACACGTCGGCGAGGATGGCCCTCGCGGCGCGCACCGGTTCGCCCGACGCGGCGCGGACGCCGAGCGCGCGCCCGTCCCGCACGACGACCGAGGCGACCGGGGTGTCGCAGCGGACGCGCCCGCCGCGCGACTCCAGCCGCCGCACGAGCGCCGCCGTCAGCTCGCCCGCGCCGCCCTCGGGGACCGGCCACCCGTGCCGCTGCCCGGCCATGGCGAGCAGCCAGCCGAACAGCGACCCGGCGGTCGACTCGGGGAACATGTCGGTGTGCAGCGTCGACCCGGCGAGCAGCAGCGTGCCGCCGGGGCCGGTGAACTCCTGCTCCCCGAGCGTGCGGACGGGGGCCAGCAGCGTGCGGACGGCGCGGAGTCCGCCCGCCCGGCGCGCGGACGCCAGCAGCGGCAGCGCGGCCCGCACCGGCGGGAACGGGCCGAGCAGGGCGCGCAGGACGTCCTCTCCCATCTCGTCCCAGAGGCGGCAGAGGCGCAGCCACGCCTCGCCGTCGCCCGCGCCGAGCGCGTCGAGGCCCGCGGCGGTCGCGTCGCGGTCGCGCTCCAGGACGGCGCAGCGCCCGTCCGGGAGCGGGTGGGCGAGGACGGCGGGCGCGTGCCGCCAGCGCAGTCCGTGCCGCTCCAGCTCCAGCGCCCGCATCGCGGGCGAGGCGACTCCGAGCGGGTAGAACGCGCTGCACAGGTCGCTCACGTGGTCGGGGTGGACTCCCCGGTCGCTGCGCACCGCGCCGCCCGGTTCGGGCTGCGCTTCGAGCACCTCCACGTCCCACCCGGCGTCGGCCAGCATGTTCGCGGCGACGAGGCCGTTGTGCCCCGCGCCGACGACGACGGCGTCGGCCATGCGGCATCCCTCCCGGTGATCACCTTACGGGCTCTCGCGGAGGGGCGGCGGTCAGCCCACGTCGAGCCGGGCCAGCAGCCGCATGACGCCCGGCGCCACACGCGACCCGAGGTAGCCGAGGCGCGCCTCCGGGGTCACCGGGACGACCGCGCGGTCGCCGCGGACGGCCGCGACGATCTGCTCCGCCACGCGCTCCGGCCCGTAGCCGCGGCGCGCGTAGGCCCGCGTGACGCGCTCCCGGCTGAGCGCCTCGTCCTCCTCGCCCCGGCCGACGAAGCGGGACGTGCGGGTGATGTTGGTGTTGACGATCCCCGGGCACACGGCGCTGACCCCGATGCCCTGGCCCTTCAGCTCGGCGCGCATGCACTCCGACAGCATCAGCACGGCCGCCTTGCTGGTCGCGTAGGCGGGCAGCGCGCGGGACGGCGTGAACGCGGCGGCGGAGGAGGTGTTGACGATATGGCCGCCCTGCCCTCGCTCCACCATCTGCTCGGCGAAGAGCCGCGAGCCGTGGAGGACGCCCCACAGGTTGACGTCCAGGACTTTGCGCCAGTCGTCGGCGCTGTGCTCCAGGAACGGGCCGGCCATCCCGATCCCGGCGTTGTTGACCACGACGTCCGGCACGCCGTGCTCGTGCATGACCGCCTTGGCGAAGTCCTCCATCGCGCCGCGGTCGGACACGTCCACCTGGAAGGCGTGTGCCGCGGGGCCGAGGAGGCCGGCGAGTTCGGCGGTGCGCTCGGCGGAGGCCCGGTCGATGTCGGCGGCGACCACCTCGGCGCCGCGTTCGGCGAAGGCCAGCGCGGTCGCGCGGCCGATCCCGCTGCCCGCGCCCGTGACGACGACGAGGGAGCCGTCGAAGGACCGCCGGCCCCCGGCCACCCTGGCCCGCCTGAGCGCGCGCGACTCGGCGGCGCCGAGCGGGCCGCCCCGCACGCCCGCGATGTGCTCGCTCACCCAGCGGGCGACGACGTCGGGGTGGCTGCGGGGCACCCAGTGCCCGGCCTTGAGCGTGCGCAGCGACAGGTTCGGGACGCGTCCGGCCAGCCCGCCGACCAGGTGCGGCGAGACGAACAGGTCCTTGGTCGGGACGATGACCTGGGTCGGGACGTCCGTTCGCCGGTCGCGCGGGCGGCGCAGCCGCTGGAGCATGTTCGCCCGGTACAGCCCGACCCCCGCCGCGGCGTCGCGCGCCATGGTCCCGGCCGGGTGGCCCTGCCGGGGCGGGACGCCCTCTCCGAGCTCCAGGGCCTTGGCGAACGGCTTCGCCATCCCGGCCCGCCACAGCAGTTCCGGCAGCACCGACGTCTGGAAGAAGTAGATGTACCAGGACCGGAGGCCCTGCCC
>NZ_JBEZJP010000646.1:0-3025 GCF_040653175.1 Actinomadura sp. NPDC048032 | reverse complement strand
GGCGAGGTCGTGGAGACCGCGACGCCGGCCGCCTTCTTCGACTCCCCCGCCAGCGACCGGGCCCGGGACTTCCTGGCCAAGGCCGGAAGGTCGGTGGTCGCGGCGCGCAGGCGGGCGATGCCCTCGGCGCCGAGGTCGCCCAGCATGATGTCGTAGGCCAGGTCGCGCACCGTGTCGACGCCGACGGACGAGTGGAGCATGGCGCCGATGGTCTCGGTGAGCACCCGCTCGTAGGACTCGAACGTCACCGCCTCGGCCACCGCCGGGTTCCACTCCAGCTGGTCGCCGGCCGTGACGTGCAGCTGGAGGCCGCCGGTCACCGGGTCCACCTGGTCCAGGTCGATCTCGGCGGCGACGCGGCCGCGGGCCGCCGGGGTCCCGTCGTCGGTGAACAGCAGCGCCGGGACCGAGAAGGTCACCTGCTCGGCGGGCTTGCGCGGCCGGACGGCGTTGCCGCGCGGCACCGCGGGGACGTCGACGTGGTCCAGCTGCGACAGCATCCGGAACGTCGCCAGGCCGAGGATGCTGTTGATGGCCAGCGCGGTCGCCCGGGTCACCGTCTCCGTCTCGCCGGGCTTGCGGGTGAGGTAGCCGCTGAAGCCGTAGGCGATGATGCGGTCGCGGACGGGGGAGCGGAGGAAGATGCGCAGCCGGACCCCCGCGACGGGAAGCTCGAACTCTGCCTCGCCGTCGCCGACCTCGGACCGGACGAAGCCGCCCTCCGACGCGGTGAGCCGGCCCACCAGGGCCAGCGTCCCCTCGTTGCCGCTGCGGGAGAGGCTCAGGACGTAGAGGTCGCCGTCCAGCTCGGTGATCACTTCGTCGCCGAGGACGACGGCGAGGGCCCGCGCCGTCTCGTTCAGGCCGTGCAGGGTCCTGCGCGGCATGCGCAGCCGCAGCTGGTTCTGCGACGTCACCCGCCCGCCGACGGTGTTCTCGACGTGCTCGACCTCCCGCTCGGCCTGCTTGCCGGTGTAGTTGCGCAGGCTGAACGCCAGGACCTCGTTGTCCGTGCGCACCCCGCAGGTCGCCTTCAGGGCCTTCTTGGCGCTGAGCGGGTAGGGGGCGTCCTGCCGGACGTATTTGGTCGCGTCCACGAACACGGGGACGTCGTCGTCGAAGAGGCGCCGGACGTAGAATTCTTCCTTGGTTTGCGCTGGCACTGTTGCACCCTTCTCCGTGTCCTGCCGCCGGCCGCGGACGGCCGGAGGTAACCTCGGCACCCGGCCGATTCCGGCCAGGTGCGGCACCGGTCCCACCGCCCGGTGTCCACTCTTCAGTCATAACCGTTTCGGGGCAGGTCGGATCGGCAAGTACCAGAGGGCCGGACGGCGCCGCCGACGAACCGGTTGACAAATAAAGCATGCGGCTCGCCCTGTCGCGTGGACAGTCATGCGTGACACACGGGGGCGGCACACTACAAAGGAGACCAGATGCACCAGTTGACCGATTACGTGCTGGCCGTTCGCACCACCGGTTCACCTCCGGCGATCGAAGGGGTCAAGTCGGTCGACCTGGTTCCGGGCGACGACCAGGACGTGATCGCCGCGACCATCGCCGGTCTGCGGGCGAGCGGGCTGACCGCGGCCGACTTCCGGTCGCGCGTGATCTATCTCGCGCCCGAGGACCCGAGCTGCCTGGTGCCGTACGCGGCACTGTGCGGCTTCGCCGGCCGCCGCGTCGACGCCTACGCCGGCGGCACCGTCCTGGAGTTCTCGCGGCTGGACCCGCAGGGAGAGGCCTTCCCCGACGCGGGCCGGCCCTCCGGGTACCTGGAATGGGGCCAGGTCGGCGGCGAGGAGGGGCCCGTCCCCACCGTGCAGGTCGGCTCCGGCGCCCAGCGGCTCGTGACCCCGGAGGCCGCCACCGTGATCCGGTACGCGGCGCGGCTGCGCATGGTCCCGCCGCCCTCGGCCCGGGACGCGCTGGCCACGTTCGTGCTCGTCGCGGCGCTGCGGCGGCGGGCCGACGACCGGTTCCCCTACCTGTCGACCGGGAACGAGCCCGCCCCCGTCACCAAGGACGACCCGACCCAGGGCATCGACCTGGAGAAGCTGCGGCGCGAGGCGGCCAAGTACCGCCAGGAGCTGCGGGCCGGGCGCCGCGGCGCCGACATGGTGCCGCCCGTCCCCGTCTCGCCGCACAACAAGCGGATCGCCGAGGCCAAGTCGGTGGACGTCCGGACGGTGCTGACGCGCCTCGGCTCCTCCTCCGACGACGGGAACCTGTGGCACTGCCCGCGTCCGAACAGGCACAGCAACGGCGACCGGAACCCCTCGATGAAGGTCTACGGGGACAACCGCACCAGGTGCCACCGCTGCGACGCCGAGAAGGTCGGTCCGATCCGGCTGGTCATCGACGTCCTCGGGGTCACTCCGGACGAGGCCGCCAGTTTCATCCTGGACTCCGACCGCGTCGTGGACATGCGTCCAGCCTGAGCCGTCCCTGGCGGCCGGGGGCCGCTGGGCAGGGGGAACCGATGGCCGAATCGCAGGGCCGCGCGGACGTGGCGCTGCTGATTGTGGATGGAGTGCAGGTGGGCCACGTTCACCGCAGTGTCCTCGATCGGGTCGCCGAGATCGCGGGCCGGCTGGGCTGCCGCGACGCCGTCGCGCTGGCCGGCCCGCCGGTCACGTTCGACTCCTCCCGCGTCCCCCGGCTGCGGCGCGACCTGGAGCAGGTCATCGCCTACGCCGAGGCGGCGCGGCAGACCGGCTGGGTTTTAGGCGACCTGGCCGTCGCCCCGGGTGACCAGGCGGTGCCGGTGATGGACACCGCGCAGGGCAGGATCTGGGCCCACCCCGTCCGCGGCTTCGAGCTGCACGGGGAGGCCGGGGTGCGCCGGATCACCGAACTGGCCGAGATGCCGGGGACCCCGCAGCGCACTCCGCTGGCCCGTCTCATCGCGCCGCTGGCCGACGCCGCGGCGCGTGCGCAGGTGCTGGAGATAGCGGACGGCAAGCACGAGCGCGCCGTGCGCCTGGGCTGACGGGCGAAGGGGCGCCGCTCGCCGTCTCCGGCGAGC
>NZ_JBEZJP010000645.1:0-3060 GCF_040653175.1 Actinomadura sp. NPDC048032 | reverse complement strand
CGCCGGGCCGGGCCCGCGGCGGTCAGCCGGACGGTTCGCGGCCGTCGGAGGCCACGGGGTGCTCCACCAGGGCCAGGACGCGGCTCGCCATGAAACGGGCCGTGCGGACGGGGGTCCCCGTCCGGGTGACCTCGCTGACCTCCACGACGCCGCGCCGCGTCGCGATCTCCACGCGGCGCCCCGCCCGGCTCGCCGCGACCTCGTACGTCCGCGTCCCCTCGCCGGCGTCGATCACGATTTCGACCTTGTCGCCCTTCATCCGCGCGAACCTCCGGTAGTCGAACGTATATTCGACTTATACCCGGAACGCCGCGCCCGCAACCCTCCCAAAAGGTGCGAAAGCCCTGGTCAGGCCAGGAGATTGACGATCGCGACGAGGCCCACGACGACGATCACTGCCCGCAGCGCCAGCGGCGGGATGCGGCGGCCGACCTTGGCGCCGATCATGCCGCCGCAGGTGGAGCCGGCGGCGATGAGCAGCACGACCCACCAGTCGATCTCGGCGTCGGCGAACAGCCACATGAGCGTGAACAGGATCGCGGCGGTGCCGTTCACGACGGCCGACAGGACGTTCTTGCCCGCGTTCAGGCGCTGCAGGTCGTCGTCCAGCATGATGCCGAGCAGGGCGATGAGGATGATGCCCTGCGCGGCGCCGAAGTAGCCGCCGTACACGCCCGCGAGGAGCACGCCGACCCACAGCGCCGGGCCGCCGTGCTGCGGCCGGTGCTCGCCCTCCCGGCGGCGCTGCATCCACTTCTGCAGGCGCGGCTGCACGATCACCAGCACCAGCGCGATGACGATCAGCGCGACCACGATGACGTCGAACGCCTCGGCGGGCAGGCCGAGCAGCAGCAGGCCGCCGATCACGGCGCCGACGAACGAGCCGGTGGCCAGGCGCGTCAGCCGGCCGCGCTGCCCCTTCAGCTCGTGCCGGTAGCCGTAGGCGCCCGTCACGCCGCCCGGGACGAGCCCGATGTTGTTGGAGATGTTCGCGACCACCGGCGGGTAGCCGAGCGCCACCAGGGTCGGGAAGGTGATCAGGGAGCCGGACCCGACGACCGTGTTGATGCCTCCGGCGGCCACACCGGCCGCGAAGACGGCGGCCGCGTCAAGCAGATTCACGTCCGTCCCATCCCTGCGCTACGAGTTCCCGACGGCGCGTACATCGTAGGGACGCCGTGGCGGGCGGCCGACGATCGGGGGTCGTTTTGTGGCATCCCGCCCGGTTCAGCGGGCCGAGCGGGCGTACCAGCGGCCGTTCTGGCGGTCGATCGTCAGCGGGAGCCCGAACGTCTCCGAAAGGTGCCCCGGGGTGAAGACCTCGTCCACCTTGCCCTGGGCGACGACCTGCCCGCTCCGCAGCAGCAGCGCGTGGGTGAAGCCCTCCGGGACCTCCTCCACGTGGTGGCTGACCATCGCGATGGCGGGCGCGGCCGGATCGTCGGCGAGCGCGGCGAGACGGGCCACGAGGTCCTCGCGCCCGCCGAGGTCGAGGCCGGCGGCGGGCTCGTCGAGGAGCAGCAGCTCGGGGTCGGGCATCAGCGCGCGGGCGATCTGGACGCGCTTGCGCTCGCCCTCCGACAGGGTGCTGAACGTCCGGCGGATCAGGTCGGCGGCGCCGAGGGCCTCCAGCAGCGCGACGGCCCGGTCGAGGTCGGTCGAGTCGTACTCCTCCTGCCAGCGGCCGAGGATCGCGTACGAGGCGGTCAGCACCAGGTCGATGACCGTCTCACCGGCCGGGACCTTCTCCGCGACGGAGGAGCTGGCGAGGCCGATCCGCGGCCGCAGCTCGAACACGTCGGTGCGGCCGAGCTCCTCCTCCAGGATCGAGACGCTGCCCTCGGTGGGATGCAGCATGGCGGCGGCGATCTGCAGCAGCGTGGTCTTGCCCGCGCCGTTCGGGCCGACGATGACCCACCGGTCGCCCTCGTCGACCGTCCATGTGACGTCGCGCAGCAGGGTGGCCCCGCCGCGCCTGACCCCGACTCCGCGGAGTTGAAGCACCTCGCCTGCCATCGCGCGCCTTCGTCCCCAATCCGGTGGTCCGTGCTCCCGCTTGCAGGAAAGAACCTATGCGATCCGGGGCGGCCGTGGCCCCCCGGGATCGCACCAGGGGAACGGCTTCGGAACACCCCCGCGCCGCGAGAGGTCCCTTACGTCCGGTGGCGCCGGCGATCCGAGCGCTTATCGTGGATCGCATGCCCATTGCGGAACGCACGAGACCGAGAATGAGCACGGACGTATGAGCAGGGCCGTCGCGATCGCCCTCGTCGCCTGGGGCAACGCCTGGCTGACGGGGCACGTCGGCCTGGACGAGGCCGTCGACGAGGTCGAGAAGAGCGCGGGCCCGCAGATCGTCGGCGGCGAGCCCGCCGAGGTGACGCTGCGGCGCGGCCTCGGCGACCTGCGCGTCGGCGGCCTGGCGGCGCTGCGGCTGGCCCTGCCCGAACCGGGCGACCCGCTGGGACTGACCGGGCCGCCGTCCTTCAACGCCGCGGCGATCGAGGCGGGCGCCGCCGCCGTCGCGGTGCTGGACGGGCGGGGCATGGGGCTCGTCCCGTCGGAGGACCGGCGCGGCTCGTCCTACGTCGGCGTCCGCTGGACGACGCACGACGCGTCGGCGGCGCCGCCCGACGTCCCGTCCCTCGCGGAGGCCGACCGGCGGCTCACGCTCGCCATGCGGGACGCCACCGAGGCGCTGCTGGCCGTCGACGACTTCGCGGGCGTGCCGCCCGAGATCGCGGACGCGCTGGTCGACCTGCGCGACCCCGACCGCGGCGACCACCCGCTGGCCCCCGGCTACCCGCCCCGCGCCCACCGTGTCGCCGCCCTCGCCGGCCGCCTCTCCCTGGTCGTCGACCTCGCCCGGCAGATGGACGACCGCGGCCTCAGCGCCGACCAGATGAGGCGCCGCGGCGAGGCCCTCCGCCTCCTGGACGCCGGCGTGCGCCGCGCCCTGGTGGCGGCTTGCAACAGTGCCTTCGACACCGACGCCCACGCCGTCCCCCACCTGGCGCACCTGCGCTACGGCATCGGCACGGCGCAGCGCGGCTGGCTCAC
>NZ_JBEZJP010000644.1:0-3105 GCF_040653175.1 Actinomadura sp. NPDC048032 | reverse complement strand
GCACACCTCCATCGGAAGCCATGACCTCAGCCGACATGCCCGCCTGCTGCGCCGCCTCACGCCGGGCGGCACAGCTCTCCCAGCCGGCACAGCTCTCCGAGCCCGCGCGGCTCTCCCAGCCCGCGCGGCTCCCCCGGCCCGCCGTGCCCCCTCGCGCCGCTCCGCGCCTCAACCGCATGATCGTGCTGCCCGGCGGCACCTTCCGCATGGGCAACGAGGACGTCCACGCCAACCCCCGGGACGGCGAAGGGCCGGTCCGCGACGTCCGCGTGGAGCCGTTCCGCATCGACCCGCACGCGGTCACCAACGCCGAGTTCTCCCAGTTCGTCAAGGAGACCGGGTACCGGACTGAGGCCGAGGGCTTCGGGTGGTCCTACGTCTTCCAGGGCCTTCTGCCCCCGGCCGTGGCGCGCACGGCTCCGTCACCGGCCGGGACGCCCTGGTGGCGCGGCATCGAGGGCGCCGCCTGGAACCGCCCCGAAGGCCCGGGCAGCCACGTCCGGCAGCGCCGGAAACACCCTGTCGTCCACGTCTCCTGGAACGACGCCGCCGCCTACGCCGCGTGGGCGGGCAAGCGCCTCCCCACCGAAGCCGAATGGGAGTACGCCGCGCGCGGCGGCCTCGATCAGGCCACCTACCCGTGGGGCGACGAGCTGCGCCCGCGCGGCCAGGACCGGTGCAACATCTGGCGCGGCCGGTTCCCCGACCAGCACGACGGGCGCCCCGGGACCGTCGCCGCCGACGCCTACCGTCCCAACGCCTACGGGCTCTACAACACCGTCGGCAACGTCTGGGAATGGTGTGCCGACGCCTTCACCCGGGACGGCGACACCCGCGCCATGCGCGGCGGCTCGTACCTCTGCCACGACTCCTACTGCAACCGCTACCGCGTCGCCGCCCGCACCTCCAACACACCCGACTCCACCACCGGCAACACCGGTTTCCGCTGCGCCGCCGACGCCTGAACGGCCCCGCGCGACCCGGGCCGTCCGGGCGCCGGCGACGCTCGGGCGTCAGTCCAGGGCCAGCAGCAACGCGGCGGACCAGCTGAAGTTGGTCGAGTTCAGCGGGGCGCCCGTCAGGGGGTTGTAGTTCTCCATGATCGGCGCGTCTCCGAGCAGGCCGGACGCCGAGCCGCGCAGGCGGTCGGCGAGGGCGGACGCGTCGGCGCGGTAGCCGTACCTCCGCAGGCCCTCCAGGGAGAAGTACGCCTGGTCGAGCCAGACGGGGCCGCGCCAGTACTTCTCCGGGGCGAAGTACGGCGAGCTCTTCGCCACCGTCGCGAACGGCATCGGGGTGGCGAACTCCTCCGGGTCGGTCAGCCTGCCGCGGACGGCGGCCGCCTGGGGCCCGGTCGCCACGCCCGCCCAGAGCGGGATCGCCCCCTCGATGCCGCGGCCCCGGTCGGTGAGGCGCCGCCCCGTCGCGAGGTCGGTGTCGTAGAAGTAGCCGGTCGCCGGGTCGTACATCGCCGTGCGGATCGCGGCGGTGAGCGTCCGCGCCTGGGCGGTCAGGCGGCGGGACGCCGCCCGGTCGCCGAGGCGCTCCGCGATCGCCGCGAGGTAGCCCTTCTCGGCGGCGAGGTAGGAGTTGAGGTCGACGGACTCCTGGTTCAGCGAGTAGCCCACGACCCGTCCGGCGGCGTCCCGGTTCTCGACGGCGGTGGTGCCGAGCGCGGCGTCGAAGCGCGGGGCGTTGTCCATGCCGCTCTCCCAGGCGGCGGCCTGCCGCCGGGCCTCCGGGGTGTCGTTGGCCGGGTCGACGGTCGCGCCGTACTCGGCGAGGCCGTCGTGGTCGTGGTCCCGGGTGCGGTACCACCAGTCGTGGTAGGCGACCAGCTTCGGGTACATCTCGCGCAGGAACCGGACGTCACCGCTGCGCCGGTAGGTCTCCCAGACCGCCCAGGCGGCCAGCGGCGGCTTGGTGTTGCGCTCGTTCCAGTTGCCGCCGCCGCGGGCGGGGTCGTTGTAGAAGAGGCAGTCGGGGATCATCCCGGCGTCCTGCGGCCGGTCACGCGAACCCGCGGTGATCTGGTGGTCGAACATCGACCTGATCTGCGACTGGGCGAGCGCCGGGTCGAAGCCCGCCACGCCGACCGCCTGCTTCCAGGTGTCCCAGGCCCAGAAGCCGCCGGTGAACCACTTGTAGGAGATGGACGGCGTGATGCCGCCGTGGTCGAGCCTCCCGGCCGGGCCGCGCCAGTTCGTGACGAGGGTTTCGAGCGCCTTGACCGCGAGCCGCCGCCGTCCCGCGGGCACGTCGGCGGTGACGGCGGCGACGTACCGGCGCCAGCGGGCGTCGGTGTCGCCGATCGCCTTGCCGGGGCGGCGCAGCAGGTCGCGGACGGCCGCGGCCTCCCGCTCGCGTTCGGCGGCGGTGAAGGTGTAGGTCTCGGTCCAGGTCAGCGCGGACGAGCCGCGCGGCGCGAGGGTCAGCGGGCGCGCCAGGTCGGTCCGGTAGGAGTCGCCGGCGACGGTGGTGCGGACGGGGTCGGCGTGGGTCACCTCGAACCGTTCGGTCCCGTCGGTGAGGTAGTCCCACTGCTCGCGGACGCGGGCGAAGCCGACCGCGACGCCGCGCGCCGTGGCGTGCAGGGACGGCGCGCTTCTCATCGGCTCGTCGTCAGGGCGCAGGAGCGAACCGCTCCAGCCGACCTCCACCGTCCGGGGGCCGTTTCCGATGTTGGCGATGGAGGCGCGGACGAGCGCGCTGTGCCCGGAGGCGAAGCGCAGTTCGAGGGTGAGCCGCAGTCCCGGCAGGTCGTAGACCTGGCGCAGCATCCCGGGGAGGGCGGTGAGCCGGGGCGCGCCGGCGGCGCCGAGGTCGAGGTCCCGGCCGTCCGCGCGCAGCCGGATCCGGCTGAACGCCCTGCTCAGCCACCACGGGTACTCCTGGGCGATGTAGAGCGGCCCGGAGAACCCGCCGTACGCGTCCTTGTCCCCCGGCCGCGGCAGGGCGTAGGCGTGCCACGCGCCGCGGTCGCTGAAGACGTTGACCTCGTTGACCTCCGCGGGCAGCGCGTTGGACGGGACGCCGTGCAGGTCGGGAGCGCATCGACAACGTGGAGGAGGCGAACGCGTCCATCAGGAACCGCGCGCCGCTGCT
>NZ_JBEZJP010000643.1:0-3113 GCF_040653175.1 Actinomadura sp. NPDC048032 | reverse complement strand
GCGCCGTCAGCCCGGGGGCGGGGGAGGGCTGGGCTCCGGCGTCGGCGGGACGGGATCGGGCGCGGGGCCGGGCGGGAGCGGCTCGGGCCCCGGCGGGGGCGGGGACGGCTCCGGCGGCGGGCCGGGCGGCACCGGCTCCGGCGAGGGACCGGGCGGGATCGGTCCGGGCGGCCGCGGCGCGGGGCCCGGGGCGGGGCCGGGCGGCGGCTCGGGGGGCACGGGGGGCTGCGGGGGAGGTGCCGGGTCCGGCGTGGGCGGCGGCACCGGCGGCGGGGTCGGCAGTGGATGCTCGTCCATGCCCACCCTGTACCCCGCACGCGGACGTTACCCGCACAAGGGCGTTACCCCGCACACGGACATATGACCGCGTGCCGCGGCGCTCATGTGCGCGTCCGGCCCCGGACAGGGCAGGATGGGGCCATGAGGGAAACCCGAGCGACCGTCAGTGGTCTGCGCACGGCGATCGAGCGCAGCGGTTACTACCCGGCCCTGGTCGCGGACGCGGTCGAGTCGGCCGTCGGGGACGAGCGCGTCACCGCCTACGTCGTCCACCACGAGGCGACCTTCGACCCCGCGATGGAGGTCCGGCGGCACGTGACCGTGCTCGTGCTGTCGGCGAGCCGGCTGCTGGTGTGCCACACCGACGAGCACCCGCCCGGCGAGGGCATGACGCGGCCGCACGCGTCCACCACCACCGAGGCCGTCAAGCTGGAGCGCGTCCAGTCGGTCGCGGTGACGCGGGTCGTCCCCGACCCGGCGTCCTACGTGCCCGGGGTGCCGCCCACGGAGGTCGTGCTGACCATCGGCTGGGGCGCCATCGCCCACATCGACCTCGAACCCGCGACGTGCGGCGACGAGAACTGCGAGGCCGACCACGGCTACACCGGCAGCGTGACGGCCGACGACCTGTCGCTGCGGGTCAGCGAGGCCGCGGACGGCGCGGACGCCGTGAGCCAGGTGCTGGCCTTCGCCGAGGAACTGTCCGCCGTGACCGCGCGGTGAGCGCGGCCGCCGCCGAGCGGCGCGGCGGGTCCGGCCGGGAGGAGGGGCCGGCCCTCTCCGAACCGCCCGTCCCGCGCTACGGCGAGGCCGCGCTGTCCGACCTGCCGTCCTCCGCGCTGGCAGCGCTGGGCGTCCCGGACGCGCCGAACGTCCTGGGCCTGCCCGGCGTTCCGCGCGTCTGCGTGCTGCTGGTCGACGGCCTCGGCTGGGAGCAGCTGCGGGCCCATCCCCGTGAGGCGCCGTTCCTGAACGCGATGGACGGCGGCCCGATCACGGCCGGGTTCCCGGCGACGACCGTCAGCAGCCTCGGCTCGCTGGCCACCGGCGCCCCGCCCGGCGAGCACGGCCTGCTCGGCGTGCAGATCGCGATCCCCGGCACGGGGCGGCTGCTGAACTGCCTGCGCTGGAACGACGAGACCGTCGACCCGGAGACGTTCCAGCCGGTCCCGACCGCCTATGGGCGGGCGGCCGCGCACGGCGTCGAGGTCGCCTACGTGGCGGAGCCCCTCTACCGGGGGTCCAGCCTCAGCCGCGCCACCACGCGCGGCGCCGACTACATCGCGGGCCGCGGCCCCTACCAGCTCGCCGACCGCGCCGGGCAGGCCCTGCGCCGCGGCGACCGGGCCTACGTCACCGTGTACTACGCCGAGCTCGACGCGACCGGCCACCGGTTCGGGGTCGGCTCCGCCGACTGGCGGCACATGCTCCGGTACGTCGACGGCCTCGCGCAGCGCCTCGCGGAGGGCCTGCCGCCGGGCTCGTCGCTGCACGTGACCGCCGACCACGGCATGGTCGACCCGGACGAGCGGATCGACGTCGACGCCGTCCCCGGACTGGCGGCGGGCGTCGCCCTGCTCGGCGGGGATGCCCGCGCCCGCTACGTCTACAGCGAGCCGGGCGCCCACGCGGACGTGCTCGCCGCCTGGACGGAGACGCTGGGCGGCAGGGCGTGGGTCGTGAGCCGCGAGCACGCCGTCGAGAACGGCTGGTTCGGCGCGATCGGCCCGGGGATGCTGGAGCGGATCGGCGACGTGGTCGCCGTCCCGCGCACCGGCCTCGCGATCGTGGCGTCCGAAAGGGAGCCGTGGCTGGAGCAGATGGTCGGCATGCACGGCTCCCTCGTCCCGGCCGAGCAACTGGTGCCGCTGCTCACCGCGTCCCGGCCCTGAGATCCCGCGGAGTTGAGATGAACCCGGATTCGCCCCTCCCTAATCGGGGCAACGGCGGCCAAACTGGCGATGTGCACCCTCTCATCGAAGTGCCCGCGCTGGACCGGCTGCTCCGACGGCAGGCGAACGTGGTCCTGCTGGACGTCCGATGGCATCTGGCGGGGCCGCCGGGGATCGAGTCCTACCGCAGGGGGCACCTGCCCGGCGCCGTGTTCGTCGACCTCGACCGCGACGTGGCCGGGCCGCCCGGTCCCGGCGGCCGCCACCCCCTGCCGGACCCCGCCGCCTTCGAGGCGGCGGTGCGCCGCGCCGGGGTCTCGGCCGACAGCCTGGTCGTGGTCTACGACGACGCCGACTCCACGGCCGCCGCCCGGCTGTGGTGGTCGCTGCGCTACTTCGGCCACGAACGGGTCCGCGTCCTGGACGGCGGCTACCGCGCCTGGACCGAGGCCGGCCGCCCGGTGAGCACGGAGGAGCCCGAGGCCAAGCCGGGCGACTTCGTCGCCCACCCCGGCGGCCTGCCCGTCCTGGACGCCGAGGGCGCCGCGGAACTGGCCCGCGCGGGCGTGCTCCTGGACGCCCGCGCCGCCGAGCGCTACCGCGGCGAGCAGGAGCCGGTCGACCCCGTGGCGGGGCACATCCCGGGCGCCCGGAACGCTCCCACCTCAGGAAACGTCGGCGTCGACGGCCGGTTCCTGCCGCCCGGGCTGCTGCGCGAGCGGTTCGCGCAGCTCGGCGCCACCGACGCCCTCGACGTCGGCGCCTACTGCGGCTCGGGCGTCACCGCCGCCCACGAGATCCTCGCCCTCCACCTCGCCGGCATCCCGGCCGCCCTCTACGTCGGGTCGTGGTCGAACTGGGTGGCCGACCCCGGCAACCCGATCGCCGTCGGCGACTGACCCTCCGCCGGGGTCAGCCCGCTCCCATGGCGAGGAAACCGGT
>NZ_JBEZJP010000642.1:0-3138 GCF_040653175.1 Actinomadura sp. NPDC048032 | reverse complement strand
GGCTCGCCGTACGCGATTCGGTCTTGGTAGGCACTGATCTCCCCCCACTGTGATCAGTTACGGGGAGGTCGAGCCCCCGCCCGTCCGCCCGCGCGAGCGCGTCGGCCGCCACGGGCAGGGCGGCCCGGGCCGCCGCGCCGGTCGCCGCGTACTGGGTGCGGATGAGGTCCATCGCCTTCGCCGACCACGGCAGCATCTCGCCGTCGAGGACGAGCCATCCGGTGTCCAGTTCGTCCCAGAGCCCCGCCGCGCCGACGGCGGCGCGGAGCCGATCCAGGACCTCGGCCGTGCGGGACGGGTCGCGGAAGAAGGACCGCCCGGTGCGGGTGTAGACGGCGCCGGTCGTCCCGTCGTCCACGCCGAACCGCTCGGCGGCCACCGAGGCGTCGCGGCACACGACCGCCACGGCGCGCGAGCCCATGTGCTTCTCCTCGCACACCACGCGCAGGACGCCCTTGTCCCGGTACGCGGCGAGGGCCTCGGCCGGATGCTCCAGGTATCCCGGCAGGGGCGACGTCTCGGCGGGGGCCATGGTGGGCGGCAGGTAGACGAGCCAGCGCGGGTCCACCGCGAACCGGCTCATCACCTCCAGCGCGGCCAGCGCGTTCTCCTCCCGGACCGAGACGCGGCCCATCAGGCGGGTCTCGACGCCCTGGTTCCCGAGGACGTCCCCGATGTTGAGGACCTCGTTCTCCCGGTGGCCGCCCGCGCTCGCCTTGGCCGGCGCCTCCAGCGGACGCGTCGGCTCGTACCAGACCTGCCGCGCCGGAACCGACGCCAGCTCGCGCTCCGGATACCGCAGCGCCGTCAGCTTCCCGCCGAACACCGCACCGGTGTCCAGGCAGATGGTGTTGTTCACCCACTCCGCCTCCGGGACGGGCGTGTGGCCGTACACGACCATCGCCTTGCCCCGGTAGTCGCGCGCCCACGGGTAGCGCACCGGAAGGCCGTACTCGTCGGTCTCCCCGGTCGTGTCGCCGTACAGCGCGAACGAGCGGACCCGCCCGGACGCGCGGCCGTGGTAGTCCTCCTTGAGCCCGGCGTGGGCCACGACCAGGCGTCCGCCGTCCAGGACGTAGTGGCTGATGAGGCCGTCCATGAACCGCAGCGCGCCGTCGCGGAAGTCCTCATCCTCGGCGGCGAGCTGCTCCAGCGACTCGGCGAGCCCGTGCGCGAGCCGCACCTTGCGCCCGCGCAGCGCGCGGACGAGCTTGGCCTCGTGGTTGCCCGAGACGCACAGCGCGTCGCCGGCGGCCACCATGCCCATCACCAGGCGCAGCACGCCCGGCGAGTCGGGGCCGCGGTCGACCAGGTCGCCGACGAAGACGGCGGTCCGCCCGCCGGGGTGGCTCGCGCCGGCGGCGCGCCCCCGCGCGTCCCGGAGGATCTCGTAGCCGAGGTCGGCGAGGAGATCCTCCAGCTCCGCGCGGCAGCCGTGCACGTCGCCGATGACGTCGAACGGGCCGGTCAGCTCGCGCCTGTCGTTCCAGGCCTTCTCGTACCGGATCGTCGCGGCGTCGATCTCGTCGGGACCGGTCAGGACGTGGACGCGGCGGAACTCGCGGCCGAGCGACCGCATGCCGCGCCGCAGCTCGCGGCGCTGGCGCGGGATGACGTGCGGGGCCAGGTCGCGGTCCGGGCGCCCGGCGTTGCGCTCGGCGGCGAGGCCCTCGGGGACGTCCAGCACGATCGCCACCGACAGGACGTCGTGCTCCTTGGCCAGCTTGAGCAGCGACTCCCGCGCCTTGGTCTGCACGTTGGTCGCGTCCACCACGGTCAGCAGTCCGCGCCGCAGGCGCTTGCCCACGATGTAGTGCAGCAGGTCGAACGCGTCGCCGGTGGCCGACTGGTCGTTCTCGTCGTCCGACACGACCCCGCGGCAGAAGTCCGACGACACCACCTGGGTCGGCTTGAAGTGCTTGCGCGCGAAGTGCGACTTGCCCGACCCGGACACGCCGACGAGCACGACGAGCCCCATCTCCGGGACCTTGATCTCGGTCATCTGGATTCCTCCATGGATGCCCCGGCCGTCAGGCCAGGGAGAAAACGCGCCTCTGCGGAGCAGAGCGGCGAAGCCGGGGCGTTACGACTTCCGTCAGGTCGGCTCGCACCGAAGCTGTTAGAACGTGTGGCATGGCGCGGCAGGTCAAGCGGGCGTTCAAATACCGCTTCTACCCGACCGGCGAGCAGGCGGCTGAGCTGTCTCGCACGTTCGGCTGCGTGCGCATGGTCTACAACAAGGCTCTGGAGGAGCGGACCCGGGCCTGGTACGGCGAGGGGCGCCGGATCTCCTACCCGCAGTCGTCCGCTCTTCTGACGCAATGGAAGAAGACGGCGGAGTTCGCCTTCCTGGCGGAGGTGTCGTGCGTCCCGCTCCAGCAGGCGCTGCGCCATCTTCAGACGGCGTTCGCCAACTTCTTCGCCAAGCGGGCCGCCTATCCGCGGTTCAAGGCGCGCAAGCGGTCGCGTGCGTCGGCCGAGTACACCCGCAGCGCCTTCACCTGGCGCGACGGGCGCCTTACCCTGGCGAAGATGGCCGCGCCGCTGGACATCCGCTGGTCGCGGCCGCTTCCCGAGGGTGTGGAGCCGAGCACGGTGACGGTGTCGCGCGACAGTGCGGGCCGCTGGTTCGTGTCCCTGCTGTGCCAGGACTGCGTCGCCTCCGCCCCCGCCACGGACGCGGCGGTCGGGATCGACGCCGGGATCACTTCGCTGGTGACCCTGTCGACCGGGGAGAAGATCGCCAACCCCCGGCACGAGCGGCGCGACCGCGCCCGCCTGGCCAAGGCGCAGCGCGAGCTTGCCCGCAAGGCCCCCGGCTCGACGAACCGCGACAAGGCCCGCCGCAAACTCGCCCGCGTGCACGCGCGAATCAGCGACCGGCGCCGCGACTTCCTGCACAAGCTGTCGACTCGTCTCGTCCGTGAGAACCAAACGGTCGTGATCGAAGACCTCGCCGTCCACAACCTGCTCAGGAACCGCACGCTCGCTCGCGCCATCTCCGACACGGCGTGGGCGGAACTGCGCGCGATGCTGGAGTACAAGTGCGCCGAGTGCCTGCGCGGCGAGCCGTACCTGTGCATGACCTACCTCGCGCAGTCGTTCTCCGAGCCGGGTTTCACGCTCGGCGACGGCAGC
>NZ_JBEZJP010000641.1:0-3161 GCF_040653175.1 Actinomadura sp. NPDC048032 | reverse complement strand
GGAGCGGTTCGCCGCCCCGGACACCACCCTGGTCGTCCTCGGCGCCGAGGGCGCGGTCGCCGAGCTGTCCAAGGGCCTGCTGTGGACCTACGACCTCGCGGGCGGCTGGCGCATCGGGCGGCTCCACCAGCGGCTGACGGTGCCGGAGGTCCTGGTCCGCGCCCCCCGGCTGCGCGCCGACCGCCTCAGGGGCGGCCTGCTCTACTACGACAGCCGCACCGACGACGCCCGCCTCACCCTGACCATCGCGCGGACCGCCGCGCACTTCGGCGCGACCGTCCTCAACGGCGCCGCCTGCCGCGGCCTGATCCGCGAGAACGGCCGCGTGCGCGGCGCCACCGTCCATGTCGACGGCCGCGACGTCGAGGTGCGCGCAGGGGTGGTCGTCAACGCGACGGGGGTCTGGTCCGACACGCTCGACGCGCTGTCGGATCCCGGCCACCGGCCGCGCGTCCGTCCCGCCAAGGGCGTGCACATCGTGGTGCCGTGGACCCGGCTGCCGATCGACGGGACCGTGACCGTGCCCGTCCCCGGCCGCGCCCGCCGCGCCACGTGCACCCGCTGGGGCGACGTGGTCGTGGTCGGCACCACCGACACCGACTACGACGGGCCGCTGGACGAGGTGCTGTGCACGCGGGAGGAGATGCAGTACCTCCTCGACGGGGCCAACACCGCGTTCGACGCCGAACTGGGCGCGGAGGACGTCGTCGGGTCGATCGCCGGGCTGCGCCCGCTCGTCGGGGGCAAGGAGGGCGCCACCCTCGACATGAGCCGCGACCACCGGATCGCCACCGACGCGCACGGGCTGGTCACCGTCACCGGAGGCAAGCTCACCACCAGCCGCCACATGGGCGAGCTGGTCGTGGACGAGGCGCTGAAGGAGCTCGGCCGCAAGGCGCGCTGCCGCACCGTCCGCCTCCCGCTGCTGGGCGGGGCGGGCTACGACGCGGAGGCCACCTCGGCGACGGGGGGTCTCGGCGCGCACCTGGGCGAGCGGTACGGCACCGAGGCCCGCTTCGTCGCCGATCTCATCGCCGAGGACGCCTCCCTGGCCGAGCCGGTCGTCGAGGGCGGCGGCCACCTGCGGGCCGAGGTGGTGTACGCGGCCCGGTGCGAGCTGGCGCGGACCGTCGACGACGTGCTGTCGCGCCGCACCCGGATGCGGCTGTTCGCCCGCGACCTGTCGGTCAAGGCGGCCCCGGAGGTCGCGCGGCTGCTGCAGCGGGAGCTGGGGCTGTCCGACGAGGAGGCCGGGCGGCAGATCGAGGACTACGTCTCCGGCGTGGAGCGGGAGCGGACCGTACTGATGGAGGAGAACCGTTGATCAGCAGGCAGACCATCACCCACCCCTTCAACCGCGGGGACTACGTCGTCGGGGCGCCCACGCCGCCGCGCTGGGCCGCCGACTGCCCGCCCGGCGACGGCGAGGCGAGCCTGCAGCAGGGCGCGGTCGCGGTGCCGGAGGCGGTCCTCGCCGAGCTGCGGGCGGCCGCGGCCGCCGTGCACACCGGCCGGGACGAGGTGGTCCGGCGGACCCGCGACTGGTGGGCGGGCACGTCCATCGGCGAGACCGACGGGCGCCCGGCCACCCCCGACGCGGTGGTCGTCGAGGCGGCCGACGAGGAGCAGGTGGCCGCCGTGGTCCGGATCTGCGCCGCGCACCGCGTCCCGCTGACGGTGTCGGCGGGACGCAGCAACGTGCTCGGCGCGGCGCTGCCGGTGTTCGGCGGGGTCGTGCTGGACGTCTGCCGGCTCGACCGGATCCTGTCCTTCGACGCCGAATCGATGATCGTCGAGGTGCAGGCGGGGATGTTCGGCGACCTGTTCGAGAAGGAGCTCCAGGAGGTCCACGGCGCCACCGCGGGGCACTGGCCGTCGGCCTTCGCGATCTCCACGGTCGGCGGCTGGGCGGCCTGCCGGGGGGCGGGCCAGCTCTCCACCCGGTACGGCAAGATCGAGGACATGGTCGTGGGGCTGGACGTGGTCCTGCCCGACGGATCGACCGCGAGCTTCGGCACCTACCCCCGGGCGGCCGTCGGCCCCGACCTGCGGCAGCTGTTCATCGGCTCCGAGGGCACGCTCGGCGTGATCACCCGGCTGCGGCTGCGGACCCACCGGCTGCCGGAGTACGCGTCGGGCCTGGCGTACGGGTTCGCCACGTTCTCCGACGGGCTGGACGCCTGCCGCGAGATCCTCCAGCGCGGCGCGACCCCGGCGGTGCTGCGCCTGTACGACGCGCACGAGAGCGGCACCCACTTCGGCGAGCCGGACACCAACCTGCTGCTGATCGCCGATGAGGGCGACCCGGCGCTGGTGGACGCGACGATGGCCGTCGCCGAGGAGGTCTGCGCGGCCCGCGCCCCGGTGACGCTGGACGGCGACGCGGTCCTGGCGCGCTGGCTCGACGAGCGGATGATCGTGGGCAAGTCGGGCGACGGGTTCGCCAAGGGACCCGGCTTCGTGGCCGACACCTGCGAGATCGCGGCGCCGTGGTCGTCTCTCACGGCCCTCTACGACGAGGTGATCGCGGCCGTCGAAGCCGTTCCGGGGACGCTGCGCGCCTCCGCGCACCAGTCCCACGCCTACACCGACGGCGCCTGCCTGTACTTCTCCCTGCGCGGCGACGTGGAACGCTCCCGCCGGCGGGAGTGGTACCGGGCGGCCTGGGACGCCGCCAACGACGTGCTCGTCCGGCACGGCGCCGCGATCAGCCACCACCACGGCGTGGGCCTGCTCCGGTCCCCCTACGTGCGGCCCTCTCTGGGCAGCGGCTTCGGCACCCTGGCGGCGGTCAAGCGGGCCCTCGACCCGAACGGGATCATGAACCCGGGGAAGCTGGGCCTGCCCGGGTTCTCCGAGGACCTCCGAGGATAAATAGGGTGTATTAATGGGCCTTCGTCCGAAACGTCCCGTAGATTCCCGGTTGCTGACCGCGCTGGCCGAGCACCCGGTGATGGCCTCGATCGTCGGGGCCGCCGCGGCCGGCCGGTTCGCCTCCCGGTCGGCGCCGCTCGGCATCCTCGCGTCCGTCCCGCTCGGCGAGCTGGAGGCCACGGTGGCGGCGACGCTCGCCGCACGCAAGATCGTCTTCGTGAACACGGACTCGACGCCGGGCCTGGGGCACGACCCGGGGGCCCTGACCTACCTCAAGGGGATCGGGG
>NZ_JBEZJP010000640.1:0-3167 GCF_040653175.1 Actinomadura sp. NPDC048032 | reverse complement strand
GCTCGGCGAGCGCGAGGTCGGGCACCAGGCACACGGCGCCGCCCTGGGCGACCATCGCGAAGATCACCATGAGGTCGTTGGACCTGAAGCGGACGTCGGGCCGGAAGCCGCCCAGCTCCACGCACGTCCGTTCGAGCAGGTCGGCGTGGTTGGTGCCGACGTGCCCGGTGGCCCACGGGCACCCGGCCAGGTCGGCCATCCGGACCGGGCCGCCCGGCCCGGCGAGCGGGTGGCCCTCCGGCATCCCGACCCGCATGATCTCGGTGACGAGCACCTCGGAGGTCAGCTCCGGCCTGCGCGGCCGCGGCAGGTGCGAGTACTCGTCGTTCAGCACGACGTCGATCTCCTGGAGCACCAGCGCCTGGAGCACC
Organism: Actinomadura sp. NPDC048032; assembly: GCF_040653175.1. NCBI lineage: Bacteria > Bacillati > Actinomycetota > Actinomycetes > Streptosporangiales > Thermomonosporaceae > Actinomadura > Actinomadura sp. NPDC048032. The sequence goes on along the minus strand of NZ_JBEZJP010000640.1, from coordinate 2,796 downwards.
CGGTGGAACTCCTCGTCCAGCACGTCCACGACGAGGTCGGGATAGGTGTCCGCCAGCCGCGGCAGCGCGGGCGCGAGGACGTGCAGCAGCGCCGTCTGGAAGCCGACGACCCGCACAGCGCCCGCGACGCGCCCGCTCGCGGCGAGCGCCGCCTCCTCGGCCCGCTTCGCCCGCTCCAGGAGCGCCTCGGCGTGCTCGACGAGCACCTCGCCCGCCTCGGTCAGCCGCAGCCGCCGCCCGGCGCGCTCGACCACCGGCACGCCGACGTCCCGCTGCAGCTGCGCGAGCTGCTGCGACACCGCGGACGGCGTGTAGCCGAGGGCGTCCGCGACGGCCGCGAGCGTCCCGCGCAGCTTGAGCTCGCGCAGCACCCGCAGACGTCCGAGATCCAACATGGTGAAGAGATTCTTACACAATCCCTACAGAAAGCCTCGCTGGACCTGAATGTTGGACTGAGTCAAACTGTAGGTGCGACGGTGAGAGCGGAGACCCCGGCTCCCCCGGTCGCCCCGCGCGGGAACGCCGCCACTGCGATCCCAAGGAAGAAGACCATGCTGTACGTGCTCGGCCTCATCATCGCCCTCGCCGTCCTCGGCCCCCTCTTCGGCGCCGACAGCCGGGACGGCCTCGACTGGACCCGGAACAACTTCTGGCTGCGCCGCCGCACGGCGCAGGCCCCGGTCAGAAGGACCGATAGTCCCGCACCGGCAAACGGGGGCCACGCCTCGGCGGGTGCATCCCGGACGATTCCAGCAGCCGGGTGACCCGGTATCGATGACCGGCGTAGGGCTCCAGCAGTTCGAGCATCCCGGCGTCGTCGACCTTGCGGCCCGCCAGCGCCCAGCCGACCAGGCCGGGCAGGTGGTAGTCGCCGACGGAGACGGCGTCGGGATCGCCCACCGCGCGCTGCCTGACCTCGGCGGCCGTCCACACGCCGATGCCCGGCAGCGACCGCAGCCGCGCCTCGCCCGGGTCCTCCTCCAGCCGCCGCGCGACCCGCGCCGCCCCGATGATCGTCCGGGCCCGGACGGCCTCCAGGCCGGACCGGTGCCACTCCCACGAGGGAATCCGGATCCAGACCTCCGGCGGCGGCGGCACCCGCAGGTGCGGGGCGCCGGGCGCGGGCTGCCCGAAACGGCGCAGCAGGTACGCCCAGGCGCGCCACGCCTCCTGCCCCAGCACCTTCTGCTCCATCACCGCCGGCACGAGCGCCTCGAAGACCCGCCGCGTCCGTCCGATCCGCAGCCCCGGACGCTTGAGCGCCTGGTCTCGGACGACGTCGTGCCGCGCGACGAACCCGTCCGGTTCGTCGGCCGCCCCCAGTAGCTCCGGCACCCCGTCCAGCAGCCATTCGGCGCCCGGCCCCCAGGCCTCGGCCTCGACGGCGTCCCCGGCCCACCCGACCCGCAGCGTGCCGGGACCGTCGGGGGTGTGGGACGTCCGCCAGACGGACCCGTCCCGCTCGAACCGGCACGCCGGATCGCGCGACCCGCGCCGATGCGGCGCCAGGACGTCCCGCAGATCCAGCTCCCACGGCGGCCGCCACATCCGGACCCGGCCGGGGAGGCGCCCAGCGGTCGCCTCCCCGGCCACCCCGGGCGACGGTTCAGCAACGCTCAACGAGCCGACTCTCCCTGCCTCACATGCTCCACCGGGGCCTTCCCGCACGTCGGCGCCTCGACGGTCTCCGGCACCAGTCTGCCACCGCCCGGCGGGTGAACTTCCCGTTCCACGGCAAAATATAAATATCGCCATAAAGCGGAATTCTTCTTGTTTTGCCCCGGCACAACTTTGACGCGACCGCCATCCGCGCCCTTACCTTGCGGCCATATTGCATTCAGAAAATGGCTGTTAATCTGCCGGGCAGCATCATCCCCCGACAAAAGGATGAGTTCATGGCGAAAATGCCATTTCGGGCGTCCGCGATCCTCGCCGCCACCTGCGCGGCCCTCCCCCTGGCCGCGACCGTGCCCGCGCACGCCGACGCCGGTGTCGCATACCGAAGCTGCCTGCAAGTGCGCCAGAACTCCCCCAGCGCGCCGGACGGAACCTATCTGCTGAGCGACGGCGCGAAACTCTTCACGGTCTACTGCGCCGACATGACGACGACTCCCAAGGAGTACGTGACGCTCGAAAGGACCGGTTCGTCCGAGAATTACTCGCAATACACCGCCGGCGGCGCGTCGCCAGGGACGAGCGTCAGGACCACCTTCACCCGGCTCCGTCTCGACCCCGCCGCGTTCACCGTGGACATCGGCGACCTGAAGTTCGCCTCGTCCACCGGCTCGCTCCGGCACAGCGGCTCCGAGATCGTGACGAGCATGCCCTACGCCGTGGCGATGTCGTGCACCGGCACTCCCGTCGGTGAGGGGAACATCGACCTGCGCGGCACGGCCGTCAGGGTGGACAACACGTTCGCCACCGGCGGCACCGGCCCCTCGGGCACGGCCGCCGTCAGCCCGGACGCGCAGACCGTCGCCCTGCGCGGCGGCGGCTTCTGCGGCTGGATCATGCCGGCCCCGGTCCGGTACAACCCGTTCAACCCGAGTCCGGGCATGCCCAACCTCAAACTGGACTGCACGAACCAGATCCGCAGCGAACGCCAGATCTGCCTGCGCCTCACCCCGGCGGCCGGCCCCCGGATGCAGGTGACGCGGGAAGGCTCGCACCGCCTGGTGCACCTGCGCCCCGGCGGCCGCACGGCGGTGCTCGGCCTCGACGGCCGGGTCCGTTCCCTCCGCTGACCCACGGCATCCATGAGACCGCCTTGCGCCGCCCGGGACGCGGACGCGCGCC
>NZ_JBEZJP010000639.1:0-3171 GCF_040653175.1 Actinomadura sp. NPDC048032 | reverse complement strand
GGGCGACGCGGCGCGGCGGGACCGGACGGGACAGGCCGCATGCCCGGCGCGCCGGGGCGGGCGGCCGCCGGCGGCCGCGTAGCGGGCGCCCTTGAAGACGTAGAGAAAGTTCTCATCCGGCGGGTGTGCCTCTCGGCTGATCTTGTCTTCTGGACATGCGTCGGCCCCTGAGTTGCCTGGTCAGGGACCTGGTGGTGGTGCAACTCAGGGGCCGTGTGCGGAACTAGCTCAGGTTGGTCGGTCGGTTGGGGAGTGGTCGAGGGTGTTCACCTCTGATGCCATGGCCACCCCTTCGTCAGGGTGAGCTGCTCGCGTAGCTGGTGGACGTCGGGGGCCGAGAGTAGGCGGTCGCCGGTCGGTAGGGGGATCATGGCCCACCACTCCCCTGTCGCTTCGCCGTACCAGGCTTGGATGCCGGGGAACATCTCGGCGAGGACTTGGGCGGCCCGCTTGGTCTCAGCGTTGCCGCTCATGGCATCGGGCCTTCCCGCGGCTCGGCTCGTGGAGTCGGCCCCAAAGGATTCGCTCAACCTCGGTGACCGCCTGGTCCAGGTCGGCGCAGGGGATGGGTTGGGGGTTGCTGCGGGTGAGGTAGACCCAGCGGCCGAAGTGGGTGGCGCTGAGTTCCTCGGTGGCCGGTGCGTGCTTGGTCGGGCCGACCCGCAGTGTTGCCGGGGAGACGTGGAAGCGTCGCCTGGTGCGCCATCCCTGGGCGGCGAGTGCTTCGGCGAGGCGGTCGAGGTGCCACATGGCCTTGCGATCCTGGCGGTCTCTGGTGCCGAACCAGCGGACGAAGCGGCGGGCTCGGCGTCCCCATAGTCGTAGGGTCACGGCGGATTCGTCGATCATCCGTCGCCCTCCTTCGTGAGAGCGAGGACGCGCCCGATACGGTCGGCGGCCAACTCGGTCTCCCACAGCGGGCACAGCGGTTCAAGCTCTGGTTCGGAGCCGCGGGTCGGGCCGGACCAGACCCAGTGCCACCACAGCTCGCGGTCGCTGCTGTGCGGGTGGCATCTGACTTCTTGGCGTAGGCCGGGGCTCAGCACCTGACCCAAGGCGTTGTCGGGTGCTGGCTCGCCGGCCAGGTTCACGGCCATCACCGCGCCCTGTCCCCATGGCTTGGCGGTTAAGCCGCGCTGATCCAGAGCGGCTATCAAGGCGAGTGCTGCGTCTCGCCATTCGCGTGGGTTGCCGCCTGGTGGACGTAGGTGGGTGTCTGCTGCGTGCGGCGTCGGGGCGTCTGGGGGAACGGGCATACGGGTTCCTTTGGACGGTGTTTGCGAGGTTGATCGGCCAGCTCATCGCGGTGATCTTGCTGGTCAGAGCCCCACCAACCTGGATTGGTATTCAAAGTACGGGTACAGTACTTCAAGTACAAGTCACTTCGCGTACTTGCGCCGCACAATAAGTACTGATCTCGTAGAGGCGACGAAGGAGGGTGCCGATGTTCGGCTTGATGGTCCGGTTCACCTGCAAGGACGAAGAGAGCGCCGGTAAGTTCGACCAGCTGGTCTCCGAGACGATCGGCAAGATCGAAACGGAAGAGCCGGGCACGCTGATCTACGCGGTGCACAAGGTCGACGGGCAGCCGCTGCAGAGGATCTTCTATGAGCTGTATCGGGACCGGGCGGCCTTCGACGCGCACGAGGAGCAGGACCACGTTCGGCGTTTCCTCAGTGCTCGTGATGACCTGCTCGCCTCGGTGGAGGTCGACTGGTTGGGCCTACAGGTAGGCAAGGGAACGTCAGGGTGAGCACTGAGTATCAAAGGGCGCTCGGGCGGCGGATCGCTCAGGAGCGCAAGCGGCGGGGGCTGTCTCAGCCTGAGCTGGCGCGGCTGATCGATCGGTCCGTTGCCTGGGTCTCCCAGGTGGAGCGCGGCGTGCGCAAGGTCGACCGCATGTCGGTCTTGGAGAAGGTCGCCGAGGTGCTGGAGCTTCCGCTCTCGGAGTTGGCGGCCGAAGCTCCGGTTGTCGCCGCGTCGAGTGAGGAGATGCCGGGGTCGGCCGGGCTAAGGCTGGTGCTGTCGGGCGCTCACTCGCTGCGGGCCATGCTGCACTCGGCTCCCGTCCCGCCTACGGCGGAGATCAAGCCGCGAGTCGACCGGGCTTGGGAACTGGCGCATGAGAGCCACTATGTAGAGCTTGCGGACCTGCTCCGGGGCCTGGTGCCGGCGCTGGAAACCGCGGTGCGGTCGGCGCCGGAGGAGCGGCGGGCAGAGCTGTTCAACCTGCTGGCGGCGACATATCAAGCCTGCTCGGCGGCCTTGTCCAAGCTCAACGAGCCGGAAGCCTCGTGGATTGCTGCTGACCGCGCCATCGTCGCGGCCGAGCGTGCGGGCGATCCGCTGATGATGGCCGCCGGCGCCTTCCGGCTCGGGTTCGTCTTCCTGGGGGCGCGGCACTTCGACCAGGCCGAGGAGAACGCCCGGACGGCCACTGACGCGCTGTGGTTCCTGGTCGACCAGGGCAAGCCGGAAGCCATGTCCCTATGGGGCGGGCTGACGTTGCAGCGGGCCATGGCCGCGGCGCGGCTCAATCAGGCTGACGTGGCGTATGAGCATCTGGCGCGGGCTCGTGAGGTCGCTGAACGGCTCGGGAGCGGCCGCAACGACTACAACACCGAGTTCGGTCCGGCGAACGTCGTCCTGCATGAGGTCACCGTGGCGGTAGAGCTGGGAGACGCCGGCCACGCTCTTCGGGCCGGGAGCGAGGTCGACACCTCGACGTTGTCCCGTGAGCGTCGGGCAAGGCTGCAAGTCGACCTCGCGCGTGCGCACGCCCAGCGGCGGCAGGTCGATGGGGCTGTTGCGGCCTTGCTGGAGGCGGAGTCGATCACGCCGGAGCAGGTACGAAACCACCGGGTCGTGCGTCAGGTCGTGTCCGACCTGCTGACCATGCAGGACCCGCCCTCCTCTGACCTGCGAGAACTCGCCGAGAGGGTGGGCGCGTAGAAAAAGTACGTCTTCTAGTACTCAAAGTACTAGTAGAAACTCTGAGTACCGGGTAGCGTTCGTGTTGACGCTGAAGCACTCCTGATGGAGGTGAAGGCCCAACACGAACGCTCTTCGCGTTTCAGGTGGTGAGCGCCGACGTCACCGGGTTCCTGCACCAGGTGGCGGTGTCTCCGTGGGGCGAGCGGCTGCGGGTCGGGGCCGGCGGCGAGCCGGAGA
>NZ_JBEZJP010000638.1:0-3171 GCF_040653175.1 Actinomadura sp. NPDC048032 | reverse complement strand
CCCCGGTTCATCGAACCGACCACGACCTTGCCGTCCAGCACCCCCAGCAACAGCAGATCCTCGATCACATCCGGCGTCCCCAGCACCCCGTCCACACCCGGACGCTCCAACGCCGTGCACAACCGATCCAGCAACTCCCCCCGATCGGCCATCGCCAGCGGATCACCCCCCGCCGCCAGCGCACCCCGAGCCGGATGATCCGCCGCCACCAACATCAACCGACCCGAACCACCCAGCAACGACGCACGCCTCACCCGCCCCCGAGCCGCCTCCGCCACCGCACCCGGACGCACCGCCCGCACCTCCGGCAGCCCCGCGATCCGCTCCGCCCGGGACCCGGCCGGAGTCACCGGGTCCCCCGTCCCACCAGCGCATCGATCATCGTTCACCGTTCCTGTCCGCGAGCGCGCGGCGCCGGGTCGCGCCGCCGGCGCCGCCGAGTCTGGTCAAGATCACGAAGGGCTGTCAAACCACCACGGGGCGCGCTCGCGGGCGGGTCCTCAGGCCCCCGCGCCCTTGTAGTCCGCGACCTCGGCGATGACGGACCCGGCGAGGTCGAAGCCGGCCACGCACGCCAGGTAGCCGGGGGCCTCCCAGTCGTCGCCGCCTGGCTCGCCGCCGAGCGGCACGTACGTCCCGCCGGCCTGCCTGACCAGCAGAAGTCCGGCGGCGATGTCCCACGCGTTGATGGACGAGTCGTAGGCGGCGTCCGTCCATCCGGCGGCGACGTGGGCGAGGGTGAGGGCGGCGCTGCCCGGGCGGCGGACGGTGGCGAACGCGTCGACCATCCGGCCGTAGCGCCGCAGCGCCTCCTCGCGCCCGAGGCTCAGGTCGTAGGCGCTCGGGTAGGACGTGGCGACGACGGCGGTGTCGTCGCGGGTGGCGCCGCGGCTGCGGATCGGTTCGCCGTTGCAGGTGGCGCCGTCGAGCGTGGCGGTGAACATGTCGTCGCGCACCGGGTCGTAGACGACGCCCGCCACCAGCTCGCCGCCTGCGGCCGCGCCGATGGAGACGCAGAAGAACGGCAGGCCGACGGCGAAGTTGGCGGTCCCGTCGATGGGGTCGACGAACCAGCGCAGGTCGCCGTCGCCGCCGCCCACGCCGCCCTCCTCGCCGACGACGACGCTGCCGGGGGTGTGCTCGGCGAGCACCTGGCGGATCGTCTCCTCCGCCGCCCGGTCGTGCTCGGTGACCGGGTCGTGGATGTCGCGCTTGTGATCGACCTCGGGACGCGACCGGAACGCCGTCCGCAGACGGTCCCCGGTGGCGCGGGCGGCGAGTTCGGCGATCCCGGCGAGCTCCCGCGAGGCGGGGACGTCGACGCTCATCGTTCTCCTTCTGTCGTGGCGGTGAGCAGGTCCAGCAGTCCGTGCCCGTCGTCGACGACGGCGTCGGGGCGGCAGCGGACCTCGTACGGGACGTCATGGGTGCCCTTGGCCACCATCAGCACGTTCCCGCCGACGCCGGCGCGGTGCCCGCACAGGACGTCGCGGTCGAAGTTGTCGCCGACGTACCAGGCGTCCGACGGCTCGACGCCGAGGGCGCGGGTCGCGATCCAGATCATCTCCGGGTTGGGTTTGCGGATGCCGACCTCGTCGCTGTACACCTCCAGGGCGAGCTTGCCCGCCAGCCCCGTCGACGCCGTGTAGTCGCGGTGCACCGCGCCGGACAGCGCGTTGCTGACGACCGCGCAGGGGATGCCGAGCCCGGCGGCGGCGTCGAGCAGTTCGGGGATGCCGGGACGGGTGCGCCGGTCCTGCCGCAGTTCGCCCATCCGCTTGCACAGCGGGGTGGCGTGCGCGACGACGAGCTGCCGCGCGGGCGCGGGCCAGTCGGCCGCCACGTAGTCGCCCCAGAACGCGGCGTGGGTCATCTCGCGCGGGGCGTACGGGCGGGACATGGCGTCCTTCCAGCACTTGTCCGCGGCCGCGCCCGCCCTGATGTCGGTCTCGATCGCGGCGGCGTCCAGCTCGCGGGAGCCGGCGCCGGTGAGAAGGGCGTGGACCTCCTTGGCCAGAGCGGCCGGCCAGCCGTCCCGCTTGGAGGTCTCGACCAGCACGCCGCCGAAGTCCAGCAGCAGCGCCCGCGGCCGGCGCATGGGCGCGGTCACAGGGCGGCCTTCTTGACGGGCGCGACGGCGTCGTCCCAGGCGCCCATCCGGGAACCGTCCTCGGCGAACACGTGGAGCCGCCCGGGGCGCGTCCAGCAGTGGAGCCGGTCGCCCGGGGCCGCCTCGGGGTCCTCGTGGGTGACGGCGAACAGGTCGGTGTCCAGGACGCGCAGCTGCACGGTCCAGCTCGACCCGGTCGGCAGGACGGTCTCGACGACCGCCTCGTCCCACCAGGCCGCGTCGGGCACCTCGTCCCGCGACTTCGCCAGCTTCAGCGCCTCGGGGCGGACGCCCGCGCACGCGGGCCCGCTCAGCCCGGCGTGCTTCTCCACGAAGCGCAGCAGCGACCCGGCCAGCCCGTCGGGCTCGTCGCCGAGGGGGACGATGTTCATCGGCGGGCTTCCCACGAACTCGGCGACGAACCGGTTGGCGGGCCGCTCGTACATCTCCATCGGCGGCGCCACCTGCTGGAGCTCCCCCTCCGCCATGACGGCGATGTGCGTGGCCATCGTCATGGCCTCCATCTGGTCGTGGGTGACGAACACGACCGTCGCGCCCGTCTCCTCGTGGATGCGCTTCAGCTCCGTCCGCATCTCCAGGCGCAGCCGCGCGTCGAGGTTGGACAGCGGCTCGTCCAGCAGCAGGACGTCGGGGTCGACGGCGAGCATCCGCGCCAGCGCGACGCGCTGCTGCTGGCCGCCGGACAGCTGGGACGGGTACCGGTCCATGCAGTCGGCGACGCGGACCTTCTCCAGGGCCTCCCGCGCGCGGGCCTTGCGGCGCTCCGCCGGGACCCGGCGCATCCGGAGCCCGAACTCGGTGTTGCCGCGGACGGTGAGGTGCGGCCAGAGCGCGTAGTTCTGGAACACCAGCCCCATGTCCCGCTTCTCCGGCGGGACGTAGACGCCGCGCTCGACCGAGTCCAGGACCCGGTCGCCCACGCTGATCTCGCCCAGGGTCGGCTGCTCCAACCCGGCGATCATGCGCAGGGTGGTGGTCTTGCCGCAGCCGGACGGCCCGAGCAGGCAGGTGAAGGACCCGTCCGGAATGACGTGGTCGAG
>NZ_JBEZJP010000637.1:0-3198 GCF_040653175.1 Actinomadura sp. NPDC048032 | reverse complement strand
AGGGAGGGCCAGGCCCAGGCGGGTCTGGCCTCGTCGGCGCCGTAGGCGACCTCGGCGTGGGCGTCGGCGGCCGCGGCGAGGCGCAGGAGGCCGTCGGCGAGCGCGGGGTCGCCGGTGACGATCAGTGCCGCGAGGTTCATCGGATGCTCCTTCGACGTTCGGAGACATCCACCTTGCGGCGCGCGTCGGAAGCGGCGGGAAGGTTCCGCGAACTGTGGATAACTTCGCCGGGGCGGGCGGGCGGTGGCGCGGGATCGTTCACCCCGGGCCACCGCCCGGCCGCCTCACGACAGGGCGACCCCCGCCGGGGGGGAGAGCGGGGGTCGCCGGCGGTCCGGCTCCGGGGGGGTAGAGCCGGCCCGCTTTCCCAGAAAGGTCTCAGGGAGTTCAGGCTAAGCCACGGGTAAGTCGCCTCTATGGGAGAAGCAAACTCACCGACTCAAGTCTAGGCGGATACAACATATGCTGCCCGATCGTCGAGAGTTCCGTCGAGCCGCAAACTCGCCCGGCACGTGGCGATTTTTCGCACCCGGCGGTGACGATCCGCCGGAGCGGCCGGCGCCGGGCGCCGCCCGGCCACGGCTGGGCCCCCGTTCCGGTGCACCGGAAGTGCAACGGGACGGAAGTCGGAGCGTACAGGAGAACTAAAGATCTTTCCCGTGCCTTCGTATGATCGACGACAAAGGGAAATGGTTACCCTGTGTGATCAATTTCGCGTTCCGAACGCCGTTTGCGGAAGTCCGCAATATGCCTCCTTGCCATCCGGGGAGACCGGAGCCGCCTCCGGCGCCCTCTCCGCCGTCCGCGGGCCGTTTCCCGAATGGGGCTTGTCATCTGGGCAAATAAGGCGTACACAGGTCATACGGACCGAGTGTCCGGGCACGGCAGCCGGGTACCCACGCGCGACCAGCCGCGGGAGGCGCGTCGAGACGGGCTTGACCCGATCCGACGAATACAGGTGCACGCTTGGTAACCCGGTGTGACGTGTCCAGCGGCGGCGTCCCGGCAGGGACGCCGTTTCGCTTGCGCCGCGCTCCCGCCGAACCCCTTACCCGCGGACGTCCAGGCCCAGCGCCGTCGCGAGGACGACCGCCTGGTAGGGGTCGATCACCGCGCTCCTCAGTTCGACGCTGAACGGGTCCAGCGACGACAGGTCACTGCCGCGCAGGTCACAGCCAGAGAAGTCGGCCTTGTGCAGGGACGCCCCCGAAAGGTCGACCCCGCGCAGCTCCGCCCCGGCGCAGCGGGCTCCGGTGAGGTCCGCTTCGCGCATGCGCACGTCCGAGAACGCGGCTCGTCGCAGGTCCGCGCCGGGCAGGCCGGTGAACGACCAGTCGCCGCCCTTGACCTTCATCAGGTCGTAGGTGGAGCCGTCGAACGCGCTGCCGACGAACTTGCAGCCCGTGAAGGTGGCGTCGAAGAAGCCGCACCGGACGAACGTGCAGTTCAGGAACGCCCCGTCGGTGTGGCTGGACGCGTTGAACCGCACACCCCGGAACGTGCAGTCGGTGAAGGCGGCACCGGTGCCGCTGGCCTCGGTCATGTCCACGTCCACGAACAGGACGCTGTCGTGCCGCTCACCCGTCAGGTCACGCGAATCCCAGTTCGCCGACGAGATCGTGGTCTCCGTCGGCGCCGCTGGTCGCCCGTACATGCGATCGGCCATAGGTCCAGCATGGCCCTACCGGGTGACAGCCTCAGCCGCGCATGAACGCTTCGCAGATGGCCTGCGAGTCCCGTGCGGCGGCCGCGATGGCCGAGGAGCAGTGGACGATCCACCGCGCGACGCCCTCCGACGTACCGGACGCGTAGGCGCGAAGGGCCTCGGCGTACTCGTCGGAGAGTTCGAGGTGCCCGACCTCAGGCGCGACCAGGGATTTGGGGTCGAGCCCACGGGCGACAAGGGTGAGCCGCTGGGCGGCACGGGCGACGATCCCGTCTCCCCAGCCGAACGGGCGCAGAGCCAAAAGTTCGCCGTGCACGATCGATGAGACCACGAGAGCCGGCGCCTTGGTGGGTTCGGTCAGCAGCCCACTGAGCACGTCCAGGCGCGCCGCCACTTCGGCTGGCGAAGGCGGCTCTCCCAGGCCGAGAACGTCCTTCACGACAACGTCGCCGGAACGGGGACGTCCGAGATCCGCGCTGTCGACCGCGTCCGCTGCGGCGAGGACGTGCAAACGCGCCAACGCCTGCCGCGGTGCCTTGCGCCAGACCTCGGTCAACGTCCCGAGCTCGGCCGACACGCGCAGAGCGCCCTGCACGACGGGGTCGGACGGGTGGTCGGTGGTGCGCAGCTCGTCCAGCGTGACCGAGGCGCCGTCGAGGACGACGGAGGCCCGGGCGCCGCGCAGCGCCGACTCCGTGGACACCTCGGCGCTGCGCCGCCGCAGGACGCGGTGGCCGAGCAGCCGGTCCACGGCCTTGCGCGCCTCGTCGACGGCGTCGACGACGCCGGGAAGGTTCGCAACATCAGCTAGAGCATCGGTCACGGCCTGACTTTATGCCGTCGTCCGGAGCGCTCGTGCAGCGGCCCACCAGGGCGTGGAACGGAAACGGTTCCCCCGGCCCGGAGCTGGGAAGGCCCGTGGTGTCGGGCATCACAAAGCAGGATTCGCAGCCGTGAGCACCGATCGCGTCCATCCCCCCGACACCCGGGATCGCGGCCTTGTGGGGACCGGGACCTACCTGGTGAAGTGGGGATACCGGGCGACCCCCGCTTGAGCTAGCAAGGAGTTCGCGTTGAGCCAGAGCCAAGAAACACTGTCGAACCTTCTGCAGGAGACGCGCCGCTTCCCCCCGCCCGCGGACCTCGCCGCCTCGGCGAACGTCAAGGCCGACGCCTACGAGCGCGCTGACGAGGACCGCTTGGGCTTCTGGGCGGAGCAGGCGGACCGGCTCGCCTGGACGAAGCGCTGGGACGACGTCCTGGACTGGAGCAACCCGCCGTTCGCGAAGTGGTTCGTGGGCGGGGAGCTGAACGTCGCCTACAACTGCGTCGACCGGCATGTGGAGGCCGGGCGGGGCGAGAAGGTGGCGTACCACTGGGAGGGGGAGCCAGGCGACTCCCGCACCCTCACCTACGCCGACCTCCAGCGCGAGGTGAACAGGGCCGCCAACGCCCTGCTCGAACTGGGCGTCCGCAAGGGCGACCGGGTCGCCGGCCGCCAACCCGCGCCGGGGGTTCCGTTCATGGACGGC
>NZ_JBEZJP010000636.1:0-3241 GCF_040653175.1 Actinomadura sp. NPDC048032 | reverse complement strand
GCGAGCCGTGGTACCGGCCGGCCCCCCCGTGGGGGGGGGCGGCCCGTCTCGTCGTCACCGGGGCGTCGCCCGGAGCCGGGTCAGCAGCCGACGAGCTGCGCGGCGAGGAACGACTCGACCTGGCTGAGCGCGATGCGCTCCTGGCTCATCGAGTCGCGCTCCCGGACGGTCACCGCGTCGTCCTCCAGGGTGTCGAAGTCGACGGTGACGCAGAACGGGGTGCCGATCTCGTCCTGGCGCCGGTAGCGGCGGCCGATGGCACCCGCGTCGTCGAAGTCGACGTTCCAGTTGCGGCGCAGCTGCGCGGCGAGGTCGCGGGCCTTCGGGGACAGGTCGGCGTTGCGCGACAGCGGCAGCACCGCGACCTTCACCGGGGCGAGCCGCCGGTCGAGCCGCATCACGGCGCGCTTCTCCATCTTGCCCTTGGCGTTGGGCGCCTCGTCCTCGGCGTAGGCGTCCATCATGAAGGTGAGCGTGCAGCGGTCGACGCCCGCCGCGGGCTCGATCACGAACGGGGTGAACCGGTCGCCGGACTCCTGGTCGAAGAACGACAGGTCGGCGCCGGACGCCTTGGAGTGCGTGGTCAGGTCGTAGTCGGTGCGGTTGGCGATGCCCTCCAGCTCGCCCCACTCGCTGCCGACGAAGTCGAACCGGTACTCCACGTCGACGGTGCGCTTGGAGTAGTGGGACAGCTTCTCCTGCGGGTGCTCGAACAGCCGCAGGTTCTCCTTGCGGATGCCGAGGTCGACGTACCACTGCATGCGCTCGTCGATCCAGTACTGGTGCCATTCCTCGTCGCTGCCGGGCTTGACGAAGAACTCCATCTCCATCTGCTCGAACTCGCGGGTCCGGAAGATGAAGTTGCCGGGCGTGATCTCGTTGCGGAACGACTTGCCGATCTGGCCGATGCCGAACGGCACCTTGCGGCGCGCGGACTGCTGGACGTTCAGGTAGTTGATGAAGATGCCCTGCGCGGTCTCGGGACGCAGGTAGGCCAGGCCCGACTCGTCCTCGACGGGGCCGAGGTAGGTCTTGAGCAGCCCGTTGAACATCTTCGGCTCGGTGAACGAGCCCTTCACGCCGCAGTTGGGGCAGGAGATGTCGGCGAGGCCGTTCGCGGGCGGCCGGCCGTGCTTCTCCTCGTAGGCCTCCTCCAGGTGGTCGGCCCGGAAGCGCTTGTGGCAGGACTGGCACTCGGTGAGCGGGTCGACGAACGCCTGGACGTGGCCGCTGGCCTCCCAGACCTCGCGCGCCAGGATGACGCACGAGTCGAGGCCCACGACGTCGTCGCGGCCCTGCACCATCGACTTCCACCACTGGCGCTTGACGTTGTTCTTCAGCTCGACGCCGAGGGGGCCGTAGTCCCAGGAGGCGCGGAGCCCGCCGTAGATCTCGCTCGACGGGTAGACCAGGCCCCGCCGCTTGGCGAGGTTGACGATCGTGTCCAGCACATCGGAACGGCGTGCCATGAAAGATTCTCCATCCGGCTGGCGGTCGGCGGGAACAGTGAGTGCGCCCCGGTCCCGCGGCGACGGCGGGCGGCGGCGAGTGTGATCCCCGGTGATGTGCTCCGGCGCGGGCGCCGCCGCCGCCGGAGAGTGCCCCCAGCTTAGGGCACGGGGGCCCCTGAGCAGGAACTAGTAAACGCGCCCGTCGGCGACGTCGCTGTCGATGTTCAGGGTGACCCCGCCGTGCGTCTCCCGGTGGCCGCCGCGGTACTGCTTGACGCGGCGGTGCGGCGCCCACCAGGCGTCCGGCAGGAACGGGTCTCCGTACACGTCGGCTCGGCGGTCCCAGTTGGCGAACCAGACGCAGGACGGCCTGCTGATCGAGGACCGGCCCACGTCGCGGATGCCGGACTTGGAACTGCTGTAGAGGCACGGCTGGTAGCCCTCGGTCTTCAGCCGGTCGACCCAGTTGTCGACGAAGCGGAGGACGGCGGCCCGGCAGGCGCCCTTCTTGTGGTCGTAGGCCTCCATGTCGTAGTAGAGCGGCTTGCCGGCCGGAATGCCGAGCGCGCGGGCCCTGCGGGCGGCGTCCGCGGCCGCCTGAGCGCCCTGCCAGGAGGCGCTCCTGGCGGTGAAGCGCTGCGGGCGGCTGCCGCACGGGGCCTGGAGGCCCACGTAGGTGGCGGTGAGGCGGTAGCCCATGGCGCGCACCTGCCGCACCCACGAGGCGGTGAGGTTCGGCTGGGCGCATCCGCGCGCCGCTCCGCCGATGTAGATGTTGGTGACCTTGAACGAGGGCCGCCAGGCCCTCATGGTCGCCAGGGACGGGGCGGTGCAGGTGTCGAACCCCTTGCCCCGCACCCACGAGCGCTCCAGGGTGGTCCCCTGGCCGGAGGACGGGCTCTCGGCGGGCACCGGACCTCCGGTCGGCAGCGGGCCTCCGCTGGGCACGGGGCCTCCGCTGGGCGCCGTCCCCTCGGCCGGCGCCGTGGGCACGGCGGTCGCCGTCCGGCGGACGTCCGGCTTGGACGGCGCGGCGGTCCACCGGCCCGACAGCCGGGTGCCCCGCAGGATCCGCTGGAGCGCCTCCGGGCTCCCGCCGTACACGCCGGTGATCGTGACGCCGGCCTCGGGCAGGGTGAGCCGCGTCTCGTGGTCGGCGGTCCGCCGCACGGTCAGCGAGGCGAGCTTGTCGGCGTGCACGACGGTCCGCGCGGTCCGCCCGTCCCCCGCGGGCTGGAGGTGGACGGCCTCGGTGCGGCCGACGGCGCGCGCCGGGCAGTCGGGCTGCGGGCCGGGGCGGCCCAGGTAGACCGCGTGGCGGTCGTAGCGGACGCACCGGGACGGATCCCGGTCGAGCCGGTGCACCTCCCAGCCGGCCGGGACGGGGACGCGCAGCCCCCGGTACTCGACCACGCGGCCGTGCGGGCCCTCCCCGCTCTCGGCCGCCCCCCTCAGGGCGAGCGAGGCCGCCCGAGGGGGCGCGGGACGCGCGGGGGCCGTCCCGGTGACGGTGAGGACGACGGCGACGGCCGCCGCCGCCCCGGACGGCACACTGAACAGGACGGCATGGCGCATCACATTCTCCCCCGCGAGCCCGGCATGATCATGTGCGGGATGACCTCGGCGGAGGCGGCGAAACCGGGAGGGGTCGCTTCTTGACCGCCGATTGCCCGCATTCTGACCAGGCCCGAGCGGGACGGGCCGGGCGGCCGCTCAGGCGGAGGAGACCACCTCGTACCCGATGAGGGCGTACGACATCGCGCCCATGACCTCCCAGCCCATCAGCAGCA
>NZ_JBEZJP010000635.1:0-3248 GCF_040653175.1 Actinomadura sp. NPDC048032 | reverse complement strand
TTGTCGGCGGGCTCGTCCTCGGGGACGAAGTCGACCCCGGCCTCCGCGCGCTGCTCCGGGGTGATGGGGGTCGGCGCGGCGGTCAGGGGGTCGTAGCCGGAGGCGGCCTTCGGGAAGGCGATCACGTCGCGGATCGACTCCTGGCGGGCGAGGAGCATGACCACCCGGTCCCAGCCGAACGCGATGCCGCCGTGCGGGGGCGGGCCGAACTTGAACGCCTCCAGCAGGAAGCCGAACTTGGACTCCGCCTCCTGCTTGGACAGGCCCAGCACGTCGAAGACGCGCTGCTGCATCTCGGCGCGGTGGATACGGATGGAGCCGCCGCCGATCTCGTTGCCGTTCAGGACGAGGTCGTAGGCGTCGGCGAGGGCGGAGCCCGGGTCGTCCTGGAAGGAGTCGGCGTACTCGGGCTTGGGCGCGGTGAACGGGTGGTGCACCGACGTCCAGCCGATCTGCTCGCCCTTGTCGTCCTCGACGGGCTCGAAGATCGGCGCGTCCACGACCCAGACGAACTTCCATGCGGACTCGTCGATCAGGCCGCGGCGGCGGCCGATCTCCAGGCGCGCGGCGCCGAGGAGCTCCTGGGTGGAGTGCCGCTTGCCGGCGCCGAAGAAGACCGCGTCGCCGGGGGAGGCGCCGGTCTTGGCGGCGAGGCCGTCCTTCTCGGCGTCGGAGAGGTTCTTGGCGACCGGGCCGCCGAGGGTGCCGTCCTCCTGGACGAGCACGTAGGCGAGGCCGCGGGCGCCGCGGGCCTTCGCCCAGTCCTGCCAGCCGTCGAGCTCCTTGCGGGTCTGGGAGGCGCCGCCGGGCATGACGACCGCGCCGACGTACGGGGCCTGGAACACGCGGAACGACGTGCCGGCGAAGTACTCCGTCATGTCGGTCAGCTCGTTGCCGAACCGCAGGTCGGGCTTGTCGGAGCCGTAGCGGGCCAGCGCGTCGGCGTAGGTGATGTGGGGGATCGGGCGGGGGATCTCGTACCCGGCGATCTCCTTCCACAGGCGCGCCACGAGGTCCTCGCCGACCGCCAGGACGTCGTCCTGCTCGGCGAACGACATCTCGATGTCGATCTGGGTGAACTCGGGCTGCCGGTCGGCGCGGAAGTCCTCGTCGCGGTAGCAGCGGGCGATCTGGTAGTAGCGTTCGAGGCCGCCGACCATGAGCAGCTGCTTGAACAGCTGCGGCGACTGCGGGAGCGCGTACCAGTGGCCGGGCTGGAGCCGGACCGGGACGAGGAAGTCGCGGGCGCCCTCCGGGGTGGAGCGGGTGAGCGTGGGCGTCTCCACGTTCACGAAGCCGTGCGCGCGCATCACCTCGTGCGTCAGGAACGAGGCCTCCGAGCGGATCCTCATCGCCCGCGCGACGCTCTCGCGGCGCAGGTCGAGGTAGCGGTACTTGAGGCGGATCTCCTCGTTGACGTTGACGTCGCCCTCGATGGGGAACGGCAGCGGCGCCGCGTCGGAGAGCACCTCGATGCGGGCGGCGGCGACCTCGACCTCGCCCGTGGGCAGCTCGGGGTTCTCGTTGCCCTCCGGCCGGACGCGGACCTCGCCGACCACCTTGACGCAGTACTCGGCGCGCAGGTCGTGCGCGGTGTCCTCCTCGCGGAAGACGACCTGCGCGGTGCCGGAGGCGTCGCGCAGGTCGATGAACGTGACGCCGCCGTGGTCGCGGCGGCGGCCGACCCAGCCGGCCAGCGTTACCTGCTGCCCGGCGTGCTCCTTGCGGAGCGTCCCCGCCTCGTGGGTGCGGATCATTTCGAGAGCCTTTCCTTCAACGTCGTGGTGAGGTCGGTGAGCGGGACGGCGGTCTGCTCGCCCTCGGCCAGGTCCTTGACCTGGGCGACGCCGTCCGCGATATCTCGCTCCCCGAGGATCACGGCGTACCGGGCGCCCGAGCGGTCCGCGTCCTTCATGGCGCCCTTGAGCCTCTTGCCGCCGAACGCCATGTCGGCGGCGATCCCGGCGCCGCGCAGCTCGGCGACGAGCGCGAACAGGCGCCGCTCGGCGGTGTCGCCGAGCGGCACGCCGAACGCCTCGCAGCGCGGCTTGGCGGCGAACGCGGGACCCTCCCCGCCCGAGGACTCGGCCTCCAAGGCGAGGATCGTGCGGTCCAGTCCGAGCCCGAAACCGATGCCGGGCAGCGGCGGGCCGCCGATGTCCTCCGACAGCCCGTCGTAGCGGCCGCCGCCGCCGATGCCGGACTGGGCGCCGAGCAGCGGGTGGTCGAACTCGTAGGTGGTGCGGGTGTAGTAGTCGAGGCCGCGGACGAGGGTCGGGGTGTCCTCCCATTCGATGCCGAGGTCGGCGAGCAGCTCCCGGACGCGGTCGTGGTGCGCCTTGCACGCCGGGCACAGGTGGTCGGCCATCAGCGGCGCGCCCGCGAGCTGCTCGCGGACCTTGGGGCGCTTGTCGTCCAGCACCCGCAGCGGGTTGATCTCGACGCGGGCGCGGGTGTCCTCGTCCAGGTCCAGGCCGCGCAGGAAGTCCTGCAGCAGGGCCCGGTAGGCGGGGCGGCACTCCTTGCAGCCGAGCGAGTTCAGCAGCAGCCGCACCCGGGTCAGGCCGAGGGACCGGTACCAGTTCCACGCGATCGCGATCGTCTCGGCGTCGACCTGGGGGTCCTCGCTGCCGATCGCCTCCAGGTCGAGCTGGTAGAACTGCCGGTAGCGGCCCTGCTGCGGGCGCTCGGCGCGGAACGCGGGCCCGGTCGTCCACACCTTGGCCGGCAGCGACGCCTTGTGCAGGTTGTTCTCCAGGACGGAGCGCAGCACCGACGCGGTGAACTCGGGACGCAGCGTCAGCGACCGGCCGCCCCGGTCCTCGAAGGTGTACATCTCCTTGGACACCACGTCGGTGGACTCGCCGACGCCGCGCCGGAACAGGTTGGTGTCCTCGAACACCGCCAGTTCCAGGTAGCCGTAACCGGCCAGCCTCGCCTGCTCGGCGAAGGCCTCCCGGATGGCGTAGAAGAGGTCCGCTCGCGGCGGAACGTATTCGCTGACCCCCTTCGGGGCCCGGAAGCTCGAACTCATGGTCTTTTAGATCAGAATCCCTTGTCAGGTCCGTCCGCGGGGACCGCCCGGTTCGGCGGACGGCATCGCCTTCCCCAACGGCATGGCGGTGACGCCAGGCGACGCCACGCTGATCGTCGCGGACTCCTACGGCGGCAGCAGGGGCAGGCCCAGCGCGCCCAGCAGGCCGCCGAGGAGGAGACCGCCGCGGAACGGCACCTGCGCGAGGTCGCCC
>NZ_JBEZJP010000634.1:0-3259 GCF_040653175.1 Actinomadura sp. NPDC048032 | reverse complement strand
GGCCAGCTCCACCACCGCCGAGCGCCCGTCGCCCGACAGCGCGTAGCGCGCCTTGACCGGGCGCCCCACCGGGTCGGTGGCGGCGACCTCGACCGCGTCGCCGCCGCGGGCGCTGAGGAAGCAGTCGAGGGTGCCCTCGCCGCCGTCGGCCATCGGCACGGCGGCGACCCGCGCGTCGGGCGCGGCGCGCAGGACGCCCGCCTCGACGGCGGCGCACACCTGGGCGGCGGACAGGCTTCCCTTGAACGAGTCGGGGGCGATGACGACCTTCATCAGCGCTCCGCCGCCAGCGTCGCGATCACGGAGGCGAACTCCTCGGGCAGGACCAGCGTGTCTCCCTCGTAGCGGGTCTCCAGGCGGGTCAGCTCGCCGGCGCGCCACCAGTACAGGGAGGGGCTGAGCGAGCCGGGACCCTCCTCGTAGGCGCGGTGCGCCTGCGCCTGGAGCTCGGTCGCCGCCGCCACGGCCTCGCGGTAGCGCGCCCTCGGGTGGCCTTCGGTGATCCGGAGCGGGTGGGCGACGATGAGGCTGCGGTTGGGCGCGATGACCAGCGCGCCGTACGGGCCGATCGGCAGGTACTCCTCCAGCCACGCCAGGTGCGTGACGGCGTAGAACGTCCAGCCGTGCAGGACGGAGACGCGGACGCCGCCGAGGTCCTGCTCGTCCATCTGGAGCGGGCCGTCGGCGCGGACGTTGGCGCGGCCGAGCATGAACAGCGCGTCGCCCGACACCGGCCAGCCGCCCATTTCCTCGGTGGTGACCGTCCGGACGGTGGTGGGCGTGTCGACCACCACCACCTCGATCAGGCCGGGCGCGAACGGCCGGGCCGCGAGCACCCCGTTGTCGGCCTCCGCGGGGTAGATGCGGGTGCGCAGCAGGTGCTGGGCGAGGTCGAAGTCGCTGAGGTCCAGCGGCTCCTCGATCGCCGTGACGATCGTGGTCACGTGGTCGGAGACCAGCGCGGGCCAGTCGTCGCGCGGCACCAGCCGCGCGAGCTGCCGCAGGTCGCGCAGGCTGACGTGCAGCCTGTTGGCGCCCTCCAGCAGCATGATCTCGCCCGGCACCCGGCTGCACCGGTAGCCGAGGCTCTCGGCCACGAGGACGAGCAGGGAGTCGAGGGTCCCGTCGTCCCACGGATCGGGACGGGCGTGGCGGCCGCTCATCGCGCACCTCCCGGGGGCGCTTCGAGGGTGAGCGCGCCGGTGTCCGGCACGGCGGGGTGCGGATGTGCGGGGTCGTGGCCCGGCGGGGCCGGGGCGTGCAGCGCGGCGGGGGCGCCGAGCTCCAGGGTGTGCTGGTGCGGCCCGTGCCCGGCGGAGAGGCCGGCGAGGATCGGGACGCCGAGCGGGCCGAGCCTGGCGGCGAACACCGCGTCGAGCTCGGCGGGGTCGCCGCAGTCCTTCCAGGAGCCGAGCGCGAACCCGGCGGCGCCGTCGAACCAGCCGGCCTGGAGGAGCTGGACGAGCATCCGGTCGATCCGGTACGGCGCCTCGGTCACGTCCTCCAGGAAGACGACGCGGCCCGCGGCGGGCGGCGGCGCGTACGGGGTGCCGAGCACCGCCGCCAGGAGCGAGAGGGTGCCGCCGGTCAGCGGGCCCTCCGCGCGCCCGGGCCGCAGCGTGCGCGTGCCGGGCAGCACGGCGGGCGCCGAGCCCGATGACGCCGCGGACGACGCCGCGGCGCCGCCGAACAGGGCGGTGCGCAGGGACTCCAGGGAGGCGTCCGGCGCCGCCGGGTCGAGATCGGCGATCACTCCCGCGGGCATGGGGCCGAAGGACGTCGTGATCCGCAGGCGCGTTCCAAAAGCGCCGTGCAGCGCGGTGATGTCGCTGGAACCGTGCAGGATCTTCGGCCCGCCGCCGGTGGCGGCGGACGCCTCGGTCGCGGCGCGCAGGGCGTCCCAGTCGAGACGGTCGAGGACGCGGGTGGCGCCGTAGCCGCCCCGCGCGCAGACCACCGCGCGGACCCGCGGGTCGCACCAGGCGGCCTGCAGGTCGGCGGCGCGGTCGGCGTCGGTTCCGGCCAGCCGGTGCCAGTCGCCGCGCACCGGGCCCGCCGGGCCCAGGTTGACACGGTCGAGGGCGTGCTTGCCGACCACGACGTCAAGGCCGAGGTCGCGCAGGACGGCGCAGCCCGCCTCCAGCCGCGCGGGGTCGGCGGGGCCGCTGGGCGCGACCACCGCGACGCGGTCGCCGGGCCGCAACCTCGCGTACCTGCGGGCCTTCCGCGCGTGCTCCGCACCGCCGGGCGTGCCGACGGCGGGCGCGTCCGGCGACCCGTGGGCCGCCACCGCGCGGGCGCCCCCGCTGTTCAACCCGATCCCTCCTCGCACCGCGACGGATAGAGCTTGTCAGGATCCGGACCCCAGTGGAAGGGGCGACCGGTCACGACCCGCCAACAGATCATCGCCCCGTGCCGAGCGCGAGGCCGGCCAGGCGCGGCAGCGTCTCGCCGATCGGCCGGCGCAGCACCGCGTCGGCCAGCCCATCGTACGGGGTCTCCTCCGCGTTGATGATCACCAGCCGGGCGCCGTGGTCGACCGCCTCCAGGCACAGCCCGGCGGCGGGCTGCACGGTGAGCGAGGTGCCGACCGCCAGGAACAGGTCGCAGGACCGCGCGGCGATGATCGCCGCGTCGAGGACGTCCTGGTCCAGGGCCTGGCCGAAGGAGATCGTCGCGGACTTCTGGATGCCGCCGCACTCGGCGCAGAGCGGGTCGGCCTCCCCGGCCTCGACGCGCGCGATGATCTCCGGCATCGGGGTGCGCAGCCCGCAGGACAGGCACACGGCCTCGCGCGCGGTCCCGTGGATCTCGATGACGGCGCGCTCGGAGGATCCGGCGCGCTGGTGCAGGCCGTCGATGTTCTGGGTGATCAGGGCGCGGAGCCGTCCGGCCCGCTCCAGCTCGACCAGCGCGGCGTGCGCGGCGTTCGGCTCGGCCTCCCAGACGGGGGCGTCGCGCCGGGCCCGCCAGGCGCGGCGCCGCACCTCCGGATCGGCGAGGTAGGAGCCGATCGTGGACATCGCCTCCGCCGACGGGTCGCGCGTCCAGACGCCGTTCGGACCGCGGAAGTCGGGGATCCCGCTGTCGGTCGAGATGCCGGCGCCGGTGAGCACCGTGATCGCCTCGGCCTCCGGCAGGAGGCGGGCCAGCGTGCGGGGAGCGTCCACCGCACCATGGTAGGGTGTCCAGGTGCCAGTACAGGGTGGTCGAACCGGTGCCGAGCCGCTCGGCCAGCCGCCGCATGGTCAGCCGGTCC
>NZ_JBEZJP010000633.1:0-3267 GCF_040653175.1 Actinomadura sp. NPDC048032 | reverse complement strand
CGACGACCCCGACGACCCCGACCGGGAGGATGCCACCCACGGCTGCAAGTACTACTCGGGCTGGAACAGCAGCGCGATGGTCAAGACGTTTCTCGCCGAGGACTGGAAGGGCAGCCTCGAACCCGGCAAGGCCGCCGACGTCACCGTCCTGGACGGCACCCTGACCGCCCTCGACCCGCACGACCTCCCGGACACCCCGGTCGCGATGACCGTCTTCGACGGCCGCGTCGTCCACGCGGCCGAGGGCGTCTGAGACGCGGACCGCGCGCCGGCGACCGGGGTCCGCGTCACGCCGCGCCGAGGTTCTCCGGGTACAGCTCGGCGAGGATGTCGTAGGAGCGCAGCCGGTCGGCGTGGTCGAAGACCTGCGTGGTCACCATGACCTCGTCGACGCCGGTCCGGCCGACGAGGTCGTCCAGCTGCTTGCGGACGGCGTCCGGGCCGCCCACGACCTGGTCGGCCAGCCGCGCGTCGATCATCTGCCGTTCCAGCGGCGTGTACGGGTAGGACGCGGCCTCCTCCGGCGTCGGCAGCAGCCCGGGACGGCCCTGCCGCAGCCTCAGGAACGACAGCGCCTGCGGCCCGGCCAGCTCCCGCGCCCGCTCGTCGGTGTCGGACGCCGTCACCGACACCCCGATCATCGAGTAGGGCGCGTCCAGCGCGCCGGGACGGAACGACTGCCGGTACAGGGTCAGGGCGGGCACGGTGTTCTCGGCGCTGAAGTGGTGCGCGAACGCGAACGGCAGGCCGAGCAGGCCGGCGAGCCGCGCGCTGTACCCGCTGGATCCGAGCAGCCACACCGGCGGCTCGTTCCCCGCGGCGGGGGTCACCTTGCTGTCCGCGGCGAAGTAGTTCCGCAGCTCGACGACCTGCTCGGGGAAGTCGTCGACCGACAGCGCCTCGGCGGACCGGCGCAGCGCCCGCGCGGTCGCCTGGTCGGTGCCGGGCGCGCGGCCGAGGCCGAGGTCGATGCGCCCCGGGTACAGCGCCTCCAGCGTCCCGAACTGCTCGGCGACGACCATCGGCGCGTGGTTGGGCAGCATGACCCCGCCCGACCCCACCCGCATCCGGGAGGTCGCCGCCGCGACCTGCCCGATCAGCACGGCGGTCGCCGAGCTGGCGATACCGGGCATCGCGTGGTGCTCGGCCAGCCAGTACCGGTGGAAGCCGAGCCGCTCGGCGTGCCGGGCCAGGTCGAGCGTGTGGCGCAGGGCCTGCCCGGACGTGGAGCCGGTCACGACGGGGGCGAGATCGAGGACGGAGAGGCGCACGGTCATACCCTGTGCCAACCCGTCCCGGGCCGGTCCTCTTCCCGCTAGCCCTTCAGCGCGGCGACGGCGACGACCGCGACGACCGCGACGACGACGGGGGCCGTGATGCTGAGCCACGACCAGTTGACCAGCGTGCGGGCCCGCGCGGGGTCCTCCCCGAACCGGGTCTCGGCCCGGGTGTACAGCAGGGCGCCGACCACGACCAGGGGCAGGAACGCGAACGTGGTGAGGAGTCCGAGGACGAAGGCGGCGACCTGCCCGAACCGGGTGTAGGTGCCGTCGGGGCCGATTCCGAACGCGAGGCGGGGAGCGGGCGCCGAGGCGGGGACGGCGCCGGACACGGCTTCGGTCATGAGCGCACCGATCTCTAGGAATGTGACCTGGATCATACGCTCGGTGACCTCGGCGCGCGAGAGGGCCGGCCGCCCCTTTTCCGGCGGCCGGCCCGAGGGGGCGGCTCAGCGCAGGTCGAGGCCGAGCAGGACGGGGTCGTGGTCGGACGAGCGGAACGCGTCCGGCCGGTAGAACGCGGGCGGGTTGAACTCGGTGTTGTAGTCGAGGAACACCGGCTCGTCGCTGTTGACGTGCCAGATCGTCGCGCCGGTCACGCGCCGCGACAGCGCCCGGCCCGCGAGCGCGTGGTCCAGCTCGCCGGACTGCCCGTCGAAGACGTAGCTGTACCGCTGGCTCGGGCGGACGAACCGCTGCGTCTGCCCGACGAGCCCGGCGCCGGTGAGGGCCTTCACCGGGTCCTCGGCGGTGTAGGCGTTGAGGTCGCCGACCACGAGCGGGTTCGGCACGCCGTCCGCGAGCGCGGCGACCGCCTTGGCCTGGGACACGCGGCGGGCGTTGTAGCAGCCCTGGCCGTCGCCCTGGTCCTGGTCGGGTCCGGCGGCGCCGCCGCAGCCCTTCGACTTGAAGTGGTTGACGATCATGGTGAACGCCGTCCCGCCCGTGCGGGGGCGGAACGTCTGCACCAGCGGCGGGCGGTCGAACACCGGGTCCTGCGACGAGCGCGCGTCGCCGACCGGCGTCACCTTCGACGGCCGGTAGATCAGCGCGACGTGGATCTCGTCCGTGCCCGGGTAGGGGTGCCGCACCCACGCGTACGTTCCCGCGCCCGCCGCCCGGTTCAGCCGGTCGACGATCGCCCCGACGGCGGTGTCGCCGTTGTTCTCGACCTCCATCAGCCCGGCGACGTCGGCGTCCAGGCCCCGCAGCGCGGCGGTCAGCTTGGCGAGCTGCCGCTCCTGCTCCTCCGTCGTGTCCGCGCCGCGCCTGTCCAGCGTCGTGAACCAGTTCAGGGTGTTGAAGCTCGCGACGCGCACGTCGCCGCCCACGTTCCGCGGCCGCTTCGGCGCCGGGTTCCGGTCGTCGAACCGCGCGGGCCTGGTCGGCTGCAACGCGTAGGCGCCGAACTGGTAGGTGAGCACACCGGTCAGCCCGGTCGTGGCGTCCCCGATCCGCAGGACGCGGGGGTCGGTGTAGGGGATCGTCGCGGGGTTCTGCACGTTCGACCCGTCGTCGACCAGGAGCCGCCGCGCGTCGTTGCCCGCCTGGGTGCCGCCGTGCCCGTCGGTCGGCTGGAAGAGGCGGCCGCCCGCGGAGACGGTGACCTGCCCGTACCGTCCGAGCTGGTAGGTCTCGGTGGCGGTGAGCCGCTGGCCGAACCGCAGCAGCATGCCCTCGTACTGCTCCATCCCCGCGCCGCCCTTGAGCGGCAGCCGGACGGACGTCGGCGCGACCTTCCCCGTGCCGCACACGTCCACGGCCGACACGGGCGACAGTTCGGTGAGCCCGCTGTACTCGACGGCCTTGCCGGTGACCAGGACCCGGTCGCCGACCGCGACGTCGGTGGTCGAGTAGACGAACAGCCCGTCGGAGGTCCGCGGGTCCGCGTCGGGCGTCGGGTCCTGGACGAAGAAGCCCTTGAGCTGGTCGGCGCGCTGGAAGTCGGCGGTCCCGTCCGCGGCGACCCGGAGGGTCTGCCCGGCGA
>NZ_JBEZJP010000632.1:0-3269 GCF_040653175.1 Actinomadura sp. NPDC048032 | reverse complement strand
GGTGCCGGCCAGCACGGCGTCGCCACCGCCACCGCCGCGGCCCTGCTCGGCCTGAGCTGCACCGTCTACATGGGCGAGGTCGACACCGAGCGGCAGGCCCTCAACGTCGCCCGGATGCGGATGCTCGGCGCCGAGGTGGTCCCCGTCCGGACCGGCAGCCGCACCCTCAAGGACGCCTGCAACGAGGCGTTCCGCGACTGGGTCGCCAGCGTCGAGGACACCCACTACTGCATCGGCTCGGTGATGGGCCCGCACCCGTTCCCGGTGATGGTCCGCGACTTCCAGCGCGTCATCGGCGTGGAGGCCAGGCGGCAGTGCGTGGAGATGACCGGCGCCCTCCCGGACGCCGTCGTCGCCTGCGTGGGCGGCGGCTCCAACGCGATCGGCACCTTCCACGCGTTCGTCGGCGACGAGTCCGTCCGGCTGATCGGGTTCGAGGCGGGCGGCGAGGGCGTCGCCACCGGCAAGCACGCCGCGACCCTCGTCGGCGGCTCCCTCGGCGTCATCCACGGCATGCGGACCTACCTGCTGCAGGACGAGGACGGCCAGACCCTGGAGACCCACTCGATCTCGGCCGGGCTCGACTACCCCGGCGTCGGTCCCGAGCACTCGTGGCTGCACGAGACGGGCCGCGCCGAGTACCGCGAGATCACCGACGCCGAGGCGATGGAGGCGTTCGCGCTGCTGTGCCGCACCGAGGGCATCATCCCGGCGATCGAGTCCGCGCACGCGCTCGCCGGCGCGCTCAAGGTCGGCAAGGAGCTCGGCCCGGACGCCACGATCGTCGTCTGCCTGTCCGGACGGGGCGACAAGGACATGCACACGGCCGCCGCCTTCTTCGGCCTGATGCCCGAGGGAGAGAACGCGTGAGCGCCCGGATCGCCTACGACAAGGCCAGGGCCGACGGGCGCGCCGCCCTCGTCGGGTACCTGCCCGCGGGGTTCCCCAGCTACGAGGGCGCCGTGCAGGCGGCCAGGACGATGGTGGACGCGGGCTGCGACGTCATCGAGATCGGCCTGCCCTACACCGACCCGATGATGGACGGCCCCACCATCCAGGACGCCGTCCACCGGGCGCTCGTCGGCGGCGTCCGCGTCGCCGACGTGTTCCGCACCGTCGAGGCCGTCGCGGCCACCGGCGTCCCGGTCCTCGTCATGACGTACTGGAACCCGGTCGACCACTACGGCGTCGACCGGTTCGCCCGCGACCTCGCCTCCGCCGGCGGATCCGGCCTGATCACGCCCGACCTCTCGCCCGAGGAGGCCGGGCCGTGGCTGGAGGCGTCCGACGCCCACGGCCTCGACCGCGTGTTCCTCGTCGCGCTCAGCTCCACCGACGAGCGCATCGCGACGATCACCCGGGCGTGCCGCGGCTTCGTCTACGCGGCCTCGCTGATGGGCGTCACCGGCGCCCGCTCCGCCCTCGACACCGGCGCCCAGCGGCTGGTCGAGCGGACCCGCGCCGTCGTGGACGAGGACGGCACGGGCCTGCCGGTCGGCCTCGGCCTCGGCGTCGGCACCGGCGCCCAGGCCGCCGAGGTCGCCGGGTTCGCCGACGGCGTGATCGTCGGATCGGCGTTCATCCGCCGCCTGCTGGACGCCCCCGACCTCGCCTCCGGCCTCGCCGGGGTCCGGGAGCTCACCGAGGAGCTCGCCGCGGGCGTGCGGCACGTCCGCTGATCATTCCGGACAGCCCGGGGCGTCCGCGCGGGACCGGCGAAACCCGGCTCCGCCCGGACGTCCCGCCAGGTCGCGGGAACTCGCCGCGCCCTCACCCGAGTTGAAGGCTTGTGGGACCGCCGGCAGCCAATAGGGTGTGGTCGCCGGCACAGGCGGTCCCGGGAGGAACACGATGACGCAAGAGATGACGGTGAAGAGCCGGGCCGGGGCCGTGCGGCAACCGCTGCCCCCCGCGTGGCTCCAGATCACGGCGTGGGTGCTGACCCTCGCCGGGTTCGGCATCTCCGTGTACCT
This sequence comes from Actinomadura sp. NPDC048032, assembly GCF_040653175.1. Classification (NCBI taxonomy): domain Bacteria; kingdom Bacillati; phylum Actinomycetota; class Actinomycetes; order Streptosporangiales; family Thermomonosporaceae; genus Actinomadura; species Actinomadura sp. NPDC048032. Next base: position 1,296 of record NZ_JBEZJP010000632.1, on the reverse strand, counting down.
CACGATCTCGCACTACGACGAGGGCGCCCTGGTGTGCTCGGCGTCCAGGACCGTCGACTGCCACGCCGTCACCACCAGCGAGTACTCCACCCTGGCGGGCCTCCCGATGCCGCTGTACGGCCTGGCGTTCTTCCTGGCGTTCGGCGCGCTGATGACGCCGTGGGCGCTGCGGTCGACCTGGCCGCCGCTGCGCTGGGGACGGATCGCGTCCGTCGCGGTGGGCGTGCTGTTCGTGGTCTACCTGGTGACCGTGGAGCTGGCGCTCCTGCACAAGATCTGCCTGTGGTGCACCGGCGTCCACGTCATCACCGTCCTGCTGTTCCTCCTCGTCCTGGCCGACGAATTCCGGCGGGTCGGCCAGGTCGACTAGTCTCGCCGTCGTAGCGCGCCGCACTCTGCCGGCGCGGGTCCGCACGCTATAGGAGAACCAATGAGCAAGGCCGCACGAGAGCGGTCCGCGAGGGAGCGCCTGGCCGCCGAGCGCAAGCGGCAGGCGGCGCGGGAGAAGCAGCGGCGGCTGCTCGCCATCGTCCTCGGGTCGGTGGTGGTCGTGGCGGTGGTCGTGGTCGCGACCGTCCTCATCATCGACCAGAAGAACAAGAACGGCCGGGCCGAGGTGCACCAGGGCGCGCTCGCCCCCGTCAGCCGCCAGGCCGACGGCTCCATCCTCATGGCGCAGTCCGGGGTGAGCAAGCCGGAACTGGAGATCTTCGAGGACTTCCAGTGCCCGATCTGCAAGCAGTTCGAGGCCGCCACCGGCAAGACCGTCCAGCAGCTCGCCCAGCAGGGCAAGGTCAAGGTCGTCTACCGGCCGTTCCACCTGTTCGGGCAGCAGAAGGACCCCGTCCGGATCAACTCGCTGCGCTCGGCCGAGGCGGCGCTGTGCGTGCCCGCCGGCCAGTGGGTCTCCTACCACGACGCGCTCTTCAAGTTCCAGCCCCCCGAGGGCGAGAAGGGCTTCTCGCCCGACGACCTCGTCAAGTGGGGCAAGGACGTCGGCGTCACCGACCCGAACTTCGAGAAGTGCGTGCGGGACGAGCAGAAGAAGTCGACGGTCGACGCGATGACCAAGTACGCCCTCCAGGACCGCGGCGTCCAGGGCACCCCGAGCGTCTTCCTGAACGGCAAGCAGCTCGACCAGACGCAGTTCATGAACCCCGCCGGGCTGCGGGCGGCGATCGACGCCGCGGCCGCCGCCAGCAAGTGACCGGCCGCGTCCAGGACGCCGGGACCGCCGAAGCCGCCGGAGTAGAAGAAATAGGACGACGAGGGCTGCGGCGGCACGGCGGCGTGGGG
>NZ_JBEZJP010000631.1:0-3280 GCF_040653175.1 Actinomadura sp. NPDC048032 | reverse complement strand
ACGAACACCCGCCGCTCGCCCGCCTCGTCCATCCGGGAGCGGAGTGCCGCGTACCTGCTCAACCTCGGGTATCGGGGAAGCCAGGACTTCACTCTCCGCGACGCCATCGCCTTCCTCTCCGGCGGCCTGGACGACAACCAATGGGACGGCTTCTGCAGAACCATCAACTCCAGCGCCCAGGGCCTGTGCACCCACAACCCTTTCACTGGTCATGACACTACTGACGCCGGCCTCAAGCCCGCACTCGTGGCAGGTGGCATCGCCACAGTCGTCACCGTGGGCGCCGTCCTATGCCTCGCCGGAGGCTGCGAATCTGGAGCCTTCGAGGCGGCAGGGCTAGCCTGCGCCAGATCCGGTGGGTGTCTGCGTGCGGTTTCCACAGCCCTCAGTGCCGGAGGGGCGATTAGTAGCGGGTACGGTGCTGGCGAGCTTCCAAGCGGATCGGAAGTCGTCGGCCTAATTTGCCGCAAGAGTTGTGCTTCAGGTCTCCGCACGGCTGAAGAAGCTGGCCTTACTCCTAGTGAAATACGCCGCATTCAAAATGCAGCAAATAGGACCAAGCAGCAGATCGTTCTGGTAGGAAGCCGCGCTGCCGGGACCGCGCAGGAGGGTTCAGACTGGGATTACATCCTGACGGGTCCGTCGAGAGCCCGAGGTAGCGCTAAGTTCTCGCTCCCTCGCGGCGTGGGTGGGGACTGGCAGGGGCGCAGATTTGGCCTCGACATCTTCCAGAACTACAACCCCGAAGCGCCAGGATACACTACTCTGGATCCAAGCCTTCCTCACGTTATCTTCAATCCTAAGGCGCCTTGATGAATAGTAATGTAATTTTGCTTAATGAACTCAGTCAGGGGCGCCGCCCGCTGTCCGAAGGGATTTTCTGGTACCGAAACCTGTCTGTCGAATCTCAACGCGAAGTAGTCCGAGAGCTCGCTTATTATGCACTCCAGGCCGGGGCGACGACCGATGATGCCCAAGCAAGCATCGCACTGGCCGAAGTAAAGCCAACGGCCACCCCTGCCGTGCTGGTATCTCGTGGCGAGATCCGTCAACAGTTGGCTAAGGTTGGCAACTTGCCAGCAAGTGAGATGGAAACTTCATTTCGGCTTCTGCTTGCGATTCTATCGGTTGCCGATACGAGGAGACGAAAGGTGCAATGCGCTCAAGGCTGCTCGCATTTTTGGCATAACTGGAATGATGATAGGTAGTGATGGCGTGCGTTCTATTGGGGTCTACCTGTAGTTCCCGCGCGTTGCCCCTCCGCCGCATGGCTGATCTCGCGAAGAGCGGGCGGAGGATGGGGCGCATGAAGCAGTGACACGGTCATCGACGGGTGGGGCTGGAACCTCAGGGGTGTCGGACATTAGGATCGCTGCTTGGCTTGGTTCGTGGCGTACCTTTTGACTGAGGATCGACTGCCTGGCCGGGCGCCCCTCCTCACGATCGATGGGCAGCGAGCCGTGGTCCATGCTGGAGAAGTCGGAATGAAGCATTCAGAAACCGTTACCTGAACCTATGACCGGTCTCGTTACTCAGGCCACCGATAACCATGTAGAAGATAAACGAGGACCCGGCTGACGTCTGCGTCCGAGGACAGCGTCCGGCCAGCTGCCAACGCTGATGCTGCCCGGATCCGTCGGCCAGCGCTTTACTCAACTGCCCTGGACGAATCGTGTTTGCGATCACCCGGCTGATGCCGCCCGGGCGTTCATGGTGGACGTGTACGTCTCTGAGTCCAAGGGTCGCCCTGCGTTGGCCGGAGGTCGAGATCAGCGCCTCCATCAGCTTCCCGCCACGTCAGAAGACGAGCTCGCATATCTCCACGAACATGATTACGACTCCGGACTGGCGGGGCAGGCTCTGATGCGCTGTTGGAGTGACTCGCTGGTAGGTGAGTCGCCCACCGAAGCGGCTACTCAGAGAGTCCGGACGGACCTGGTGCCTCTGGCTACCGTGGGTTAGTGAGGTCGCGGTAGCGGCGGTGTTAATTGTGGGAGATCGCGCCGTCTTTGATCCTCCCTGAAGTGCGCTGTGGTGGAGCGAAGGATGCTGTCTGACCTGCGGATTTGCCGAGAGGTGGCTTCCCTCGGGCTTGATTGATCGTGTTCACACCGAAGAGGCCACTGGTTCGAACCCAGTATCGCCCACCCCATGTTTTTACAGGTCAGAGCGTTGCTTGCGACACGCTCTCGGGCGTCCCGATGACCGCTTCGTAGTCTCGGGAGCCAGCCGGGGAGCCAACGCGTACGCTTCGCAGACTCCCGAAGCGCTCACATAGATGGTCGATCATCGTGAGTGCGGCGGTCTGGTCGGCGGAGTTCGGCGGTGGAAGTATCTGCATCGGCGGCCACGGCCTCAGGCGGGTCGATCCGCAGCGCGGGCCTTTCATCTGAGTTCGCGCGTCGGCGAAGCCCTGTCGGGAGGGTCAGGTCGTGGCCCGCACCAGTTCGTTGATTTCAGGTAGGACGGCGTCGGCGACCCGGACCGGGCGTTCGATCAGGTCGTTGGCGTGGAAAAGGTCGGCGGCGAACATCTCGGCCGCCTCGCGCGGGTTCCGCCGCACCCATGGGTCCGACTCCTGGAGTGCGGAGACGATCGCGTCGAGTTCTTCGTGGCGCCCGGTGGCGGACGCGCGGCTGGTGAACCAGAGGGAACGGTGGCTGAACGGGCCGTCGGTCTCGATGACCGTGCGGACCGGGACGCGCCGCTCCACGTCGGTCAGGCAACGCCGCGGCCTGGTTCGACTGCTCGATCGAGCAGCAGATCCGGTCCGGCGACCACGACGTCACGACCCCGACGCCGCCCCCGGGGACGCACCACTGGCCTTCCACTCCGGCGCCTTCCTCCGCCTTACATGACGAACCGATTCCCTCACCCGCCTGTGACGGCGGTCAAGAGGTCCGGCGGCCGGCTGTGAACCGTGTTCCGTCGCGGCCGATCTCAACGGCTCCGAGTCCGCAGAAATGAATTCGGGTGGAACATCCGGGGCGCCCGGCTCCCCTGAACGGATGGGCCTCGACTGCCCCCCGCCGGAGCAGTATTTGGCCAATGTGGGGGGCCTGCGGCGACGACGGACTGCTCGAGCTGCAGTACCCGTCGATGACCGCGTGGGTCTAGCGTGTGACCCGCCCGGGGGCGACGAGCGCGATCCCGAGTGCGCGACAGTTGGTTTCGAACGCGCCCACCTCGAGGCGTTGCTGGCGTCGGTCCCGTGGGTGGCGGCGAGCGCGCCCGCCATCTTCACCCCGATCCGCAGCACCTCGGCGAACGCGAGGGGCCC
>NZ_JBEZJP010000630.1:0-3290 GCF_040653175.1 Actinomadura sp. NPDC048032 | reverse complement strand
GTGGGCCGCGTTCATGGTCGCCGAGGGGTCGCTGACCGAGGCGGAGGCGGAGGCGGATCCGCTCCCTCGTCACGCCGAACTCGCGCCCCACCTCCTCCAGGGTGCGCGGGTGGCCGTCGACCAGGCCGAAGCGCAGCTGGATGATGCGCTGCTCCCGCTCCGACAGCGTGGCGAGGATGTCCTCCAGCTGGTCCTGCAGCAGGAGGAAGGCCGCCGCCTCCATCGGCACGACCGCGTCGGCGTCCTCGATGAAGTCGCCGAGGTCGGAGTCCTCCTCGCCGATCGGCGACTGCAGCGAGACCGGTTCCTGCGCGATGCGCTGGATCTCCACGACCCGGACGGGCGACAGGCCCATCTCCCGGCCGATCTCCTCGGGGCTCGGCTCCCGGCCGAGGTCCTGGTGCATCTGGCGCTGCACGCGGACCAGCTTGTTGATCGTCTCCACCATGTGCACCGGGATGCGGATCGTCCGGGCCTGGTCGGCGATCGCCCGGGTGATCGCCTGCCGGATCCACCAGGTGGCGTAGGTCGAGAACTTGAACCCCTTGGTGTAGTCGAATTTCTCGACCGCGCGGATCAGTCCGAGATTTCCCTCCTGGATCAGGTCGAGGAACAGCATTCCCCTGCCGACGTAGCGTTTGGCGATCGAGACGACGAGCCGGAGATTGGCCTCGATCAGCCGTTGCTTCGCCCGCGCCCCTTCGCGGGAGAGCAGTTCGAGGTCGAGCAGCTCGCCGCGGGCGAGGACGGCGGTGCGCGCCATCTTCTCCTCGGCGAACAGTCCCGCCTCGATCGATTTCGCGAGTTCTACCTCATCTTCTGCCGTGAGCAGCGGTACGCGACCGATCTCTCTCAGGTAGATCCGAACCAGGTCGCTCGTCGGCGCCCGCTTGCCGAGGTCTCCCTCATCCGCTCGCGTGACGTCCTCGGTCTCCTGCTGAGAGTCGAGGACGTCCACCCCCTGCTCTGCGAGCATCCGGACGACCCGCTCCAGCGAGTCGTCCGGCAAGTCCGAGCGATCGAGCGCGGCAGCGACGTCCTCGACGGTCACACCGCCGCGCTCTCTGCCGCGTGCGACGAGGTCCGCCACCTGATCAACCGATGGCGCCTCGCTTGGCAGCACCGAAGGGCCCACGCAGACAGTCTGCGTCAAATGGGGCCTAGATCACAGGACCCATTTTCGCGGGACGGACGCCTATTGCGACCCAAGCCCCCGCTCCCGCAACACCCGTCTCTGCTGCTCAAGCGCGACAAGATCACCGAAGAGCCGGTTGTACTCCTCGGCCGCCTCGACCGGATTCAGCCGCCCGAGTTTAGATTTCACGCTCGCGATCATGCGGGTGAGCTGGCGCTCCTGAATTCGGGCGAGCAATTCCGCGGCATAGCGGTCGTCCGATTCCTGGGCGGACCGGACCGGCTCCACCCCGAGCTTGGTGAGCAGATCCCTGACCTGGTCGTTCGGCGCCCGCTCCAGAAGGCGGGCGACCCACTCCGGCACGCTCCCCGCCGCCGTGACGCCGCCCGCATCCGCGATCACCGCGCGCACCGCCGTGTGCGGGGGCGCGAGGAACGCCTCGACCGGGAGCTCGTCGAACGCCGGGCCGAGCAGCGCCGGGCGCTGGACCGCCAGTTTCAGCAGCTCGCGCTCGCGCTGGACCTCGGGGTCGGCGGGGTCGAAGGCGGGCCGCCGCGGCGCCTGCGGCTCCGCGTCGCCGCGGCGCCCGTTCTCCGCGGCGGGGCCGTTCGCCCGGCCGTCGCCGTTCTGGGGGCGCCCGTGCCCGTTCTGGCCGCGCCCGTTCTGGCTGCGGCCGTTCCCCGCCTGCGCGCGGCCGTGCTGCCGGTTGGCCAGCTCGCGGACGCGGCGCAGCACGAACTGCTCGTCCATGATGCCGAGCCAGCGGTCCAGGTTGACCGCGTACATGTGGCGGCGGGAGCGGTCCTTGATGGCGGCGACGACGGGGGCGGCCGCGTCCAGGGCACCGAGCCGCCCCTCGACCGTGTCGAGGTCGTGCTGCTCGATCGCGCTGCGCACGGCGAACTCGAACAGGGGCAGCCGGGACGCCACGAGGTCGCGCACCGCCGCGTCGCCGTGCCGGATGCGCAGGTCGCACGGGTCGAGGCCGTCGGGCTGGACGGCCACGAACGTCTGGGACACGAACTTCTGCTCGTCGTCGAAGGCGCGCAGCGCCGCCTTGCGCCCGGCCGCGTCGCCGTCGAAGGTGAAGATCACCTCGCCGCGGAACTCGTCCTGGTCCATCAGCAGGCGGCGCAGGACCTTGATGTGCTCGTCGCCGAACGCCGTGCCGCAGGTGGCGATGGCCGTCGGGACGCCCGCCAGGTGGCAGGCCATCACGTCGGTGTAGCCCTCGACCACCACGGCCTGCCGCCGCCGGGCGATCTCCTTCTTGGCGAGGTCGGCCCCGTACAGCACCGAACTCTTGTGGAACAGCGGCGACTCGGGGGTGTTCAGGTACTTGGGGCCGTCGTCGTCCTCGAAGAGCCGCCGCGCGCCGAACCCGATGACGTCGCCGGACAGGTCGCGGATCGGCCACATCAGCCGGCCGCGGAACCGGTCCATCGGGCCGCGCCGCCCCTCCTTGGCCAGGCCGCCGGCGACGATGTCGCGGTCGGCGAAGCCGCGCCCGCGCAGGTGCCTGACGAGGCCCTCCCACTCGCGGGGCGCGAAGCCGACCCCGAAGCGCTCGGCGTCGGCGGCCTCGAAGCCGCGCTCGGACAGGAACGTGCGGCCGGGCGCGCCGGCGGCGGAGTTCAACTGCTCGGCGTAGTACTCGGCGGCCGCCCGGTGCGCCTCGACCAGCCGGGCGCGCTGCCCGCCGTCCTGGCGGGGGCCGCGCCCGCCGCCCTCCTCGTAGCGCAGCTGGATCCCGGCCTGGGCGGCGAGCCGCTCCACCGACTCGCTGAAGGTCAGGTGCTCGATCTCCTGGACGAACTTGATGACGTCGCCGCCCGCCTCGCAGCCGAAGCAGAAGTACAGCCCGCGCGAGGGCGTCACGTTGAACGACGGGGACTTCTCGTCGTGGAAGGGGCACAGGCCCTTGAGATTGCCGCCGCCCGCGCTGCGCAGCTGCAGGTACTCGCCGATCACGTCGGCGATGGACGAGCGCTCCCGTACGAGTGCGATGTCCTCATTGCGAATCCGGCCTGCCACGACCAAGGAGTCTACGGCGGGCTTGCGACATCGAGGGCATCGCGCCGCGACGGGCATGGGCGCGCCCCCGGCCCCGCGCGGGCCGCGGGGCCGGGGGCGCCGTGGTTGGGGATCAGCGGGT
>NZ_JBEZJP010000629.1:0-3304 GCF_040653175.1 Actinomadura sp. NPDC048032 | reverse complement strand
GTCGAGGGTCCGCTTGACGTGGTCCAGCGTCTCCAGCCGCTCGCCGGGCTCGGCGCGCCGCACGACGATCGGGCCGGTCAGCTTGTTCCGGTCGAACGCGTGCAGCGGCTGCCCGAGCTCCAGCATCAGGTAGTTGGTGATGTCGACCGCCAGCGACACCGGCCGCATCCCCGCGCGGTGCAGGCGCACCTGCATCCACATCGGGGTCCGCGCGTCCGGGTCGAAGCCGCTCACCTCGCGCAGGACGAACCGGTCGCACACCGCCGGGTCACCGATGCTCGCCGGGTAGCTCGGGCCCTCGTCCCCTTCCGGCAGCGCCACGTCCGCCGGGTCCCTGAACGGAACCCCGTAGGCGATGGCGGCCTCGCGGGCGATGCCGCGGATGGACAGGGCGTAGCCGCGGTCGGGCGTCACGGCGATGTCGAGGACGTCGTCGCGCAGCCCGAGCATCTCGATCGCGTCCGCGCCGACGGGGGCGTCCGGCGGCAGGACGAGGATGCCGCCGTGGTCGTCGCCGATCCCGAGCTCGGTCACCGAGCAGATCATGCCCGCCGACATCCGGCCGTAGGTCTTGCGGGCGCCGATCTCGAACCCGCCGGGCAGCACGCCGCCCGGAAGCACGACCACGACGCGGTCGCCGACCGCGAAGTTGCTGGCGCCGCAGACGATGCTCTGCGGCTCCCCCGTGCCGTTGGCGTCGCCGACGTTCACCTGGCAGTGGCGGATCGGCTTCTTGAAGCCGGTCAGCTCCTCGATCTCCAGGACCTCGCCGACCACCAGGGGGCCGGCGATGTCGGCGCCGGCCGACTCGACCGTCTCGACCTCCAGGCCCGCGGCGATCAGCTCGGCGGCCAGCGCGCGGCCCGTGACGTCGGCCGGGAGCTCGACGTACTCGCGCAGCCAGGAAAGCGGGGCCCGCATCAGATCTCCGTCCCGAACGGGAGGGTGAACCGGACGTCGCCCTCCACCATGTCGTACATGTCTTCCACACCGTGCCGGAACATCAGCGTCCGCTCGACGCCCAGCCCGAACGCCCAGCCGCTGTAGCGGTCGGGGTCGACCCCGCAGGCCACCAGCACCCGCGGGTTGACCATGCCGCAGCCGCCAAGCTCGATCCAGCCCTCCGAACCGCAGGTGCGGCACGGGTCGCCGCCCGGCTCCGCGGACGCGCCCCGGCACACGAAGCACTGCATGTCCACCTCGGCGGACGGCTCGGTGAACGGGAAGTACGACGGCCTGAACCGCGTCCTCAGCCCCTCGCCGAACATGCCGGAGACGAACGCGTCGATGCCGCCCCGCAGGTCGGCCATCGTCAGCCCCTCGTCGACCGCCAGGCCCTCCAGCTGGTGGAACACCGGGCTGTGCGTGGCGTCCAGCTCGTCGGTGCGGAACGTGCGGCCGGGCGCCACCACGTACACCGGCAGCGGCCGCGACAGCAGCGACCGGATCTGCATCGGCGAGGTGTGGGTGCGCATCACCAGCCCGGAGTCCTCCGACTCGACGAAGAAGGTGTCCTGCATGGTGCGGGCCGGGTGGTCGGGCAGGAAGTTCAGGGCGTCGAAGTTGAACCACTCCGCCTCGACCTCGGGCCCCTCGGAGACCTCGAAGCCCATCGAGACGAAGACATCGGCCATCCGCTCCTGCAACGTGGTCAGCGGGTGGCGGGCTCCGCGCGGCGCGCGGTCCCACGGGAGGGTGACGTCGACGGTCTCCTCGACGAGGACGCGGCGGTCGCGCTCGTCCTCCAGCTCCGCCTGGCGCTCCTTGAGCGCCTTCGCCACCGCGCCCCGGGCCGCGCCGATGCGCTTTCCGGCCTCGGCGCGGGCCGCGGGCGGCAGCGCGCCGATCTCGCGGTTGGCCAGGGCCAGCGGCGAACGGTCGCCGGCGTGTGCGAGCCGGACCTGCTTCAGGGCGTCGAGGTCGGCGGCCGCGGCGATCGCAGCGAGCGCCTCGGCGCGGGCCCGCTCCAGCTCCTCGGGCTGCAGCGCGGACACCTCGACGGGGTCATAGGAATTGTTGGGTGCAGACATGTGGTGTGATCGACTCCGGTCGGCGTGGGACGCCCGCAGTCTAGTGCGCGGGCGGAGAACATCCGGAAAGCGTGCGCGTGACGCGCTGGCCCGACCAGGGGCCCGTTGCGGTGACGCCGCGTGGACCGCGGTTCAGCCGGCGTAGTCGGGGGCCCCTGCGGGCACGGTAAATCGGAACTCGGCGCCGCCGCCGGGCGCCCGCCGCACAGTGATCACACCGCCGTGCGCCTCGACCAGCCCCTTGACGATGTAGAGCCCGAGCCCGGTACCGCCGCGGCGGCTGCCGCCGGGGCCGCGCCAGAATTGCCGGAAGACGCGCTGGACGGCCTCGGGCGGAATGCCCTCGCCCTCGTCGCGCACCGACACGGCCGCCCCCTCCTTATGCGCGTCCGGCTCCACCACGATGGTGACAGTACCCGCTCCGTGGCGCACCGCGTTTTCGACGAGGTTGCCGAGGATCTGATCCACCTTGTCGGGATCGAGCCACATCTCGGGCAGCTCGCCGCGCGTCTCGAAGCGGAAGCGGTCCTCCGGCTCCCCGGCCGCGACGCGGCCCGCGATGACCTTGCGGACCTCCTCGGGCAGGTCGACGACCTGGCGGCGCATCTCCAGCCGGCCCGACTCGATGCGGGACACGTCCAGCAGCTCGGTGATCAGCCGGGTGACCCGGTCGGCGTCGGCGTTGACGGTCTCCAGCATCACCCGCTTCTGGTCGTCGTTGAAGCGGTGCCACTTGGCCAGCAGCGTCGCGGTGAACCCCTTGACGCTGGTGAGCGGTGAGCGCAGCTCGTGGGCGACGGTGGAGACGAGGTCGGCGCGGTCGCGCTCCTGCCGGGCGCGGTGCAGGGCGTCGCGCAGGCACACGGTGAACCGTTCCACGCGGCGTTCGGCGTCGCGCCGGTACGCCGCGGTCACCAGCACCTCGGTACCGCCGGGAAGGAACAGCACCCGCTCGGGATGGCGGGTCCGCGTGGACAGGCCGTCGTAGGGGGCCAGGCACTTCCACCAGTCACGGCCCTCGGCGTCGTGCAGGGGCAGGACGTCGCGGAAGTCGCGGCCCACGGCCGACCCCGCGGGGATCCCCGTGATCCGCGCGGCGGCGGCGTTGAACACGATCACGCGGGCGTCCCGGCCGGCGACCATCAGCCCGTCGGGCAGGTCGTCCGGGCGGCCCTCCTCGGGGCCCGGCGCGGACCCCGCCCGCCTGGAACGCATGGCCGGCCGCCGCTAGATTCGCCCGAACCACTCCGGACGCCGCCGCGTCATAACCAACA
>NZ_JBEZJP010000628.1:0-3341 GCF_040653175.1 Actinomadura sp. NPDC048032 | reverse complement strand
GCGACTCCCGGATGATGTCGGCGTGGCCCGCGTGCTGGGCCGTCTCGTTCGTAATGTGCAGGAGCACCCGGCGGACCGACCAGTGCGTCTCGGTGTTCCACGGAGCCTTGGGCAGTTCCAGCTGGAGGTCCAGGTCGGGAAGGGTGGGGATCAGCTCGTCGGTCCGGCGGGCCACCTCCTCGTAGGCGGCCAGCACGCCGGCCAGCGTCTCGCCGGGGAGCATCCTGAACTCGTCGGCGCGGCGCTTCCAGTCCTCCTCGGTCATCTGGGTGAAGTCGCCCATCGCGGCGGCGCCTTCCAGGATGAAGTCCACCCAGCCCCGCTCGCACGACGTGACGTGCTTGACGAGGCCGCCGAGGCACAGCTCGCTCGCCGTGGACCGCTGCCCGGCCTGCTCGTCCGTGAGGTCCCGCGTGGTGAACCGCAGGAAGTGCCGGGCCTTGGCGAGCGCCGCCAGCAGGTCCGCGCGCTCCCCGGTGACGGCGCGCGTGTTGTCAACGTTGATGGTTCCCGCCTTCGGTCGTGTCTCTTGGGCTGCGAGACCACGGTAGGAACCAAGGCGGTCAGATCCTGGCCTCGATCGCCGGGCCGGGGAGCTTCCTTGGCCGCGTCATGGCCGCGCCAGGAGCTCTCGCGTGCAGTCCCGTTCCGCTTCGGCGCCGAGGGCGTCCCAGCTTTCGGCCGCCCGAGCGAGGCCGTCGGCGTCGCCCGACAGACGGCCGCGAGCGCGGGCCAGGCACGCCGCCGCCCACCTGTTCTCCTCGGCGAGCGGATCGGCCTCGGCCAGCAGCTCCACCGCGTCCGGCAGACCCGCGGCCACGGCCAGTTCCGCGCCCGCCGCCCGCGCGTACGCCAGGTACGGGTCCAGCGGCGCCCCGGCGGCGAACGCCTCGTGGACCAGCGGCTCGGCGTCGTCGAAGGAACCGTCGTGCAGGGCGAGACGGGCGTCCACGAACGCCACCGCCGCCGCCGGGCCGTCGGCCGCACGGGCGACGCGGGCCCGCCACAGCGCCGCCCGTTCGCGGTCCCCGGACATCCCGCACGCCAGGGCGGTCGCGCACACCGACGCCAGCATCCAGCGCGGCGCCGGCCTCCCGGCCCGCTCCCACCGGTCCCACATCCGCTCGCCGTGCCCGATCGCGTCGCGGAAGCGGCCGGTCAGCGCGAGCGGCTGGACCAGGCGGCCCGCGGTGATGTGCGTGTCGCGCAGGAGGTCGTCCTCCATGCCGGCCCGCGCCGCGGCCATCCCGCCGCGCAGGTCCCCGGCCATGATCGCGTAGATGCAGGCGCGTCCGTAGGTGTTGCAGACCTCCGGCGCGCAGTACGGGTCGTCGCGGTCCATGGACGCCAGCAGGCGCAGCCGCTCCCGGGTGATCCGGTTCGCCTCCCGCAGCCGCCCGGCGCGCAGCGCCGCGGTGCCCGCCGCGCACAGCGCGGAGCTGGTCAGCACCGGGTCCCCGGCCGCCCGCGCGGCGGCGACGGCGGCCGTCGCGAGCCCGGCGTCCGGGACGCCCTCGCCCGGCCCGGCGAGCCACGCCCGCGCCACGGCCATGCGCGCGGCGACCTCCGGGTCGCCGTCCCGCCCGGCCGCGGACGCCTCGGCGAGCAGGCCGCGCAGCAGCTCGCGCGGCACGCGGGCCTCGAACGCCTCCGGGAACCGGCACGCCGTCTCCACCGCCCGCGCCAGGTCGATCGCCCGGCCGCGGCCGTCCCCGGCGCCGCGCGCCCGCTCGGCCGCCTCCAGCAGCAGGTCGAACACGTGCTGGTTGGACGTGGTGCTGACGTGCGCGCATCCGGCCCCCGCCCGCAGCTCCCGCGCGGCCGAGCCGGGGTCCGGCGCGAGGGCGGCTGCGGTCCGGTGGTGCGCGAAGGACTCCAGCAGGTTCCGGCGGGCGAACGTCAGGTGCGCCAGCGCGCTCGCCAGCCGGTACGTCGCCTCGTCCGGGCGGGGGGAGGACGCCAGCGCGGCCCGCAGGTCCGCGGCCATGGCGTCGAAGTCGTCCCGCCACCCCGGGTCGCCGAGGCGGCCCTCGGCGGCGGACGCCGCTGCCGCCGCCCACCGCAGGTGGCGGGCCCGCGTCCCGTCCTCCTCCCCGGCGTCGGCCAGCCGGGCGAGCGCGAACGCCCGGACCGTCTCCAGCAGCCGCCACCGGCCGGTCCGGCCGCGCACGTGGACCACGAGGCTCTTGTCCACGAGCCGGCCGAGCAGGTCCGCGACGCCCGCGCGGTCCGCGCCCCCGCCGCCCTCGCCGCTCCCGCCCACGGCCGCGGCCGCGTCGATGTCGAAGGCCCCGGCGAAGACCCCGAGCCGCCGGAACAGCGCACGCTCCTCGTCCGCGAGCAGGTCGTGGCTCCAGGACAGCACCGCGCCGAGGGACCGGTGCCGCTCCTGCCCGCCCCGGCCGCCGGAGAGCAGCCGCAGCGCGTCCTCCAGCGCGGCGAGCAGCCCCGTCGCGCCGAGCGACGCCGCCCGGGCCGCGGCCAGCTCGATCGTCAGCGGCATGCCGTCCAGCCGGGCGCACAGCTCCGCGACCACCTCGGGCTCGGCCGCGAACCCGGGATCGGCGGCGAGCGCGCGGTCCCGGAACAGCCTCTCGGCGTCGGAGCCCAGGGACAGCGGCGCCACGGGCACGCAGCGCTCCCCCGGGACGCCGAGCCGCTCGCGACTCGTCACGAGCACGCGGGTGCCCGGGCAGGCGGCGAGGACGCGCCCGGCGAGCGCGGCGGCCTCGTCGGCCAGGTGCTCGCAGTTGTCCAGGACGAGCAGCGACCGCCCGGTTCCGAGGCGCGCGGCGACCGCCTCCTCCAGCGGCTGGTGGGAGCCCTCCGTCACCCCGAGCGCGGTCGCGACGGCCCTGGCCGCGAACCCGGCGCGCACCGGGACGAGGTCCACGAACGCGCCGCCCGACGGGAACAGCGCGGCGGCGTCGCCGGCGACCACCGCCGCCAGCCGGGTCTTGCCCACGCCGCCCGGCCCGAGCAGAGTCACCAGCCGGGCCTCCTCCAGCGCGGCCAGTAGGGCGGCGCGCTCGGCGTCCCGTCCCACGAAGGTCGTGCCGGAGACCGGGAGGCCCGCGACGCGCCCGGGGTCGCGGGCCCCGGAGCCGGCCAGCTCCGCCAGCGCCCACCGGTCCGGAACGCCGTACTTGCGCAGCAGCGACGACACGTGGCTCTCGACGGTCCGCACCGAGATGTGCAGGCGGCGGGCGATCTGCGCGTTGGACATCCGCGCGCCCAGGGCGGCGAGGACCTCGGCCTCCCGCTCGGACACGTGCTCCACCGCGACCCCTTTCCGTGGCGTCGTCCGTGGTGCTCTGCGGGCGCCACGGATGACGGCGGAC
>NZ_JBEZJP010000627.1:0-3369 GCF_040653175.1 Actinomadura sp. NPDC048032 | reverse complement strand
GATCTTCCCCAAGAGTCCATATCGACGGGATGGTTTGGCACCTCGATGTCGGCTCGTCGCATCCTGGGGCTGGAGCAGGTCATGCCGGAGATGGTCGCGCCGGAAGCGGCGGGCATCGTCCGCAACGACCTCAACATGCTCGTGGCGACCGGCGGGCGGGAACGCACCGAGGCCGAGTTCCGGGAGCTGCTGGACGGCGCGGGGCTCACGGCCGTCTCGCTGACCGGGCCGCTGCGTGAGACCGCGTACCACGTCATCGAGGCGGCGGTCGCGGACTAGCTCATGTCAGGGGCCGCTTACGGCGCGGGCGCGCGGCCGTGCAGGATGGGAGCGCCGCAAGCAACCCGACGAAGGAGTGTCGCGTGAGTTCTCTCGACGGCCGCACGGCCCTGGTCACCGGAGGAAGCCGGGGAATCGGCCGGGCCATCGCCCTGGCGCTGGCCGCGGACGGCGCCAGGGTCGCCGTCGCCTACCGGCGCGACGACGAGGCCGCGCGCAAGACGGTCGCCGACATCGAGGCCGCCGGGGCCTGGGGCCGCGCGTTCCGCGCCTCGGTCGACGACCTCGACCAGTGCCGTTCCCTGGCCGCGCGGGTGGAGGCGGAGCTGGGCGAGCTGGACATCCTCGTGCACAGCGCCGGGATCGCCAGCCGCGGCAACAGCGTCGCCGACACCGACCCCGCCGAGCTGGAGCGGGTCATGCGCGTGCACGCGTTCGGCCCGCACCACCTCAGCCAGGCGCTGATCCCGCTGATGAGGCGCGCCGAGCGCAGCGACATGGTCTTCGTCTCGAGCGTCGCCACGGACCTGATGCCGCCGTTCGGCGGCCCCTACGCGATGGGCAAGGCGGCGATGGAGGCGCTCGCCCGGGTGGTCGCGAAGGAGGAGCGCGGCAACGGCATGCACGTCAACGTCGTCGCGCCCGGCCTGGTGGACACCGAGATGGGCAGCCGTCTGGTCAGGGCAACGGCCGGCATCGAGGACATCCGGCAGCAGGACGCCGCGTCCCCCTACGGTCACGTGTGCACGCCCGAAGAGGTCGCCGGCGTGGTCCGGTTCCTCGTCTCGGACGCCGCGTCCTACGTGACCGGGCAGCGCGTCGTCGTGGACGGCGGGACGTTCTGACGCTCAGTGGCGCGTCCAGTCGGGCTGGGCGAAGTCGGCGACCCGGGCCGGCCGGCCGAGCAGCACCACCTCGCGGAACTGCCACAGCATCGCGCCGGTGGGGGCGTGGACGCGCCACCCGGGGCCCAGCCACATCTGCAGCAGACGCCCGCCGCCCGGCTGCGGGACCCAGACCGGGGTGGCGTCGTCGGCGAGTCTGCGCAGGGTCGTGTGGTGGACGGAGTGGACCTCGTCCGGGCTCGGCGCGAGCGGGCCCGGGTCGTCCAGCGCCACCACGACCGGTGTGATCGCGAAGCCCGAGGCGGCGGGGAAGTCGTCGAGCCTGCCGAGGACGTCGGCGGGGCCGGCGGTCAGGCCGATCTCCTCGTGCAGTTCGCGCAGCGCCGCCTGCTCGGGGGTCTCGCCGTCCTCGAGACGGCCGCCCGGCAGCCCCCACTGGCCCGCGTTCCGGCCCCGAAGGGCGCGCTTGATGAGGATCACCGACGGGACGCCGTCGTGCTCGACAGCGCACAGCACCACCCCGGCGCGGCGCAGGCCGGGCGCGTCGGGGACGGCGGTGTGCTCGAACGAGCCGAGCCGTCCGGCGGCGAGCGTCCGGAACGCGGCGAGGTCGTCGAAGGGGCCGGGAAAGGGGACGCTCATGCGTCGATCCTGCCAGGCCCCGCGCCCGCCTCCCGCGCGTACCGGCCGGGCGAGGTACCCACGGCGGCCGTGAAGTCGCGGGTGAAATGCGCCTGGTCGGCGTAGCCGAGTTCGGCCGCCAGCTCCGCCCAGTCGACCCCCGCTCCGGACGCGGCCCGCTCGGCGGCCTCCTGCATCCGGAACCGCCGGATCACCCACTTCGGGCCGGCGCCCACGTACTCGTGGAACAGGCGCTGCAGGCTGCGCGGGCTCAGCCCGACCTCCTCGGCCAGCTCGCCGACCCGCACCAGGCCCGGCCGCGACGCGATCCGCTCGACGACCGCGGCGGCCTTGGCGGCGGACGGGTCGGGCTCGGGCGCACGGGCGGACAGGAACGCCGCCAGCACCAGACCGCCGCGTGCGCGTCGGCGGTCGCGAACACCTCCCCGGCGAGGTTCAGGCCCTCCTCGCCGAAGACCTCGTCCACCCCCGGGAACCGGCCGGTCAACGTGGACACCGGCGCGTCCATGAACGGCCTGAACCCGCCGGGCCGGAAGGCGGCCCCCACCACGCGCCCCTCGCCCTGGATCTCCTCGACGAAGTCGTCCCGCACGACGCCCGCGATCCGCGCCCGCGTCGTCCCGGCGGTCAGGTAGCTGGTGAACGTGACGTGGACCGACGGGCGCGTGAGGATCCGCTGGCGGTGCGGCGGGCGTCCCCGAAGGTCCCAGCGCAGCACCCAGAAGTTCGCGACGAACGGCGCGAGCGCGGCGGGCGGTTCGAGCCGCTCGATCCGGAACCGCTCCAGCCCCGTCCGCGCGTGCAGGATGCCCCGCGTCCCGCCGGGTAGGGGTCCTTCCACCGGCCCAGGCTAATCGGTGTCGCGTTTGTTCAAGACCGGCGCCGCCGACTCGTCCTAACGTGCAGGTGTGTTCGAACGGACGAGCGAGGAAGAGACCATGGATATCCGGAGCCAGATGACGCCCGCCGCGGAGGCCGCGGCGCGGATCGTCCTGGAGGTCCCCGAAGAGAGGATGGACGCGCCCACGCCCTGCCCGGACTGGGACGTGCGGGCCCTTCTCAACCATCTGATCTTCTGGAGCGCGCGGGGCGAGACCGCCGCGCGCAAGGAGCCGCCCGCCGGACCGGGGGAGGACCACGACTTCACCGCCGAGCCCGGCTGGGCCGAGCGCTTCGCGGAGCAGGCCCGCCGGACCGCCGAGGCATGGCAGGACCCGGCCGCCTGGGAGGGGAACACCAGCCTCACCGGCAACAAGGAGGGCATGCCCGCCGGGTTCATCGCCGGGATCGTCTTCGGCGAGTGCGTCCTGCACGGCTGGGACCTCGCCGTCGCCGCCGGCCGCCAGCCCGCCTTCCCGGAGCCGGTGCTCCAGGCCGCCTGGCAGCAGGTCGCCTCCACGGCCGAGATCAGCCGCCAGTACGGCGCGCTCGGTCCCGAGGTCGCCGTGCCGGACGACGCGCCGCTGCTCGACCGCCTCCTCGGGCTGTCCGGCCGCGACCCGTACTGGAAGCCCTCGCCTGACCGGCTCGCCCGCTCAGCTTCACACCGTCCCCCTTGCGCGCCGCCGTAGCCGCATGCCAATCTTGGAACGATCATTCCAAG